>CAZDXX010000046.1:0-9750 GCA_964509595.1 uncultured Oscillospiraceae bacterium | reverse complement strand
ATGTCATTGCTGATGTGGGTACCATGCTGGCACCCAACGGCGTGCTTCTGTATTTGGATGAGATCCAGTATTTCAACAAGAAACAGCAGCAGTCACTGCTGGAGGTCATTGAGAGCGGGGATGTGACGCTGATCGCATCCACTACGGAGAATCCGTATTTTTATGTTTATAATGCAGTTTTGTCTCGTTCCACGGTTTTTGAGTTTAAACAAGTCTCGCCGGCTGATGTACGACCCGCTGTGGATCGTGGAATTCGGTTGATGGCAGAACGCTTGAATGCGGAAGCAGATGTGCCGGAAGAGGTGCGTGACCATATTGCTTATGCCTGCGGTGGTGATGTGCGGAAGTGCATGAATGCAGTGGAGCTTTTGCTTACTTCTGCCAAACGGGAGCGAGGGAAGATCTGTGTCACTTTGGAGGACGCTCGAATGGTGGCACAGCGCTCCGCTATGCGCTATGATCGGGATGGGGATGCGCATTATGATATTCTCTCTGCGCTGCAAAAATCGATCCGTGGCTCTGACCCGGATGCTGCATGCCACTACCTGGCGCGTTTGTTGGAGGCCGGAGACATGATTTCCGCATGCCGCAGATTGATGGTGATTGCATGTGAAGATGTTGGGTTGGCGTATCCTCAGATAATTCCCATTGTAAAAGCATGTGTGGATGCTGCGAATATGCTTGGTTTGCCTGAGGCACGGATTCCTTTGGGTGATGCGGCAGTATTAATGGCCACTGCTCCTAAGTCCAATACCGGACATTTGGCATTGGATGAAGCCATGGCAGATGTGCGTGCAGGAAAAACCGGGGATATTCCCCGTCACCTACAGAATGTCCATGCTGATTCTTCCGGTATGGAACGAGAGCAAGGGTATCTATATCCGCACGATTTCCCGGGCCGCTGGGTAAAGCAACAGTATTTACCTGATGAAATTAAGGATCGAGTCTATTATCACTATGGCGAAAATAAGGCGGAGCAGGCCGCTAAAGTTTATTGGGAGAAAATCAAAAGGGAGCCGTGAGGCTCCCTTTTGTTGCCTAGGGTGTATATTCCCAGTCAGTTAGGAAACCATCTCGATGAAAATAGGGCAGTGGGGGCGGTGTTTGCTCGTGCGGCAGGCGTTCCAGAACACGCAGCTTTATTTTATGTCGCTCGGGGAGAATGGATTTGATGTATACCGACACACGATCACCTTCGCACAGATGCTCCTTTGGCTCAGCGAGTCCGGACAAATTTGGGAATAGCTCGATGAATGCGCCATAATCCTTTATTCCGCGAACATAGCCGGTCACGGTCATACCGGGAGAGAGGCAAGCTGCGTTCTCATCCCAAGTGCCGAGGAGCTCTTTGTGTGACAAAATAACTCGCTTTGTTTCGTGGTCTATTCCGGTGACCAACGCAAATATTTTTTGGCCCGGTGTCAGGCGGCATCCCGGATGCGGGATGCGAGAAATTGAGAGGTTTTCAATGCTGATCATGGAAGATATACCACAGCCAATGTCGACAAATGCTCCAAAATGTTCCAGATGGGTAACTGTGGCGGGCACAATCATACCAGGGGTCCAAGTGGCAAGAATGTGGTTCAGAGCCATTTCCTGTGCGCGGCGGCGCGAAAGCAGCAGAGAAGGGGCGTTTTCGGGCCCTTCGACTGCTTCAACCGTAAAAGAAACAGGTTTTCCTACTCTTGACAAAATCGCAATTTCACGAGTAGTTCCTTCTGGTATACCTATGGCGGTATCTTCGCGCGGGATAGAGCCGGTGAACGGGCCAACCCGGACAATCAAGCTGTGATCAACGCCGCACAAGAGAACGCGCCCTTCCAAGATCTTCCTGGTACGCATTGCTTGCAGCAGGGTGCGGCGAGAAGAGCAGGCCTTTTGGTTTTCCTGCACATAAAGCAATCGCCCCTCGGGCGGAAACTGTGTGTTCAAAACGACCAATCCTTTCCTGAGTTGTTCCAAATTCCTGACGAAGAAATATATGCGCAGAAACGGCGGGAATTGACAGGAAAAGAAGTTCGCAATATAATGTGAAAGTATTTTATTTTAGGAGGGTGGCATATTTGGACGTTCGTGTCGGTGATGTTCTGGAATTGAAAAAAGTCCATCCCTGTGGAAGCAAGACATGGCTTGTGCAGCGTGTGGGCATGGATTTCCGCATGAAGTGTCAAGGGTGCGGCCATGAACTGATGCTGCCCAGAAGCAAAGCGGAGAAATCCATCAAGAAAATCCTAAGAACTGAGGAAAACACATGAAAGAGTTTTGGAGCGCACGCATCCGTGATGTGGTGCCTTATGTTCCGGGCGAACAGCCTCGAGACCGGAAGTTTATTAAGCTGAATACAAACGAAAACCCCTATCCGCCTTCTCCAAAGGCGATTCAAGCAATGCGGGATGCAATTAACGATGATTTGCGCCTGTATCCCGATCCGGAATGTGCTGCACTGTGTGCTGCTGCAGCGGAGTGTTGGGGTGTTAAGACGGAACAGGTTTTCTGTGGCAATGGCTCAGATGAAATTTTAGCGTTCTGTTTTCAGGCGTTCTTTGATCCGGGGAAGGACGTGGTATTTCCTAAGATTACTTACAGCTTTTATCCGGTTTATACCGAATATTTTGGACTTGACCGTCGCGAAGTACCTATGAACCCGGATTTTTCTGATCCGGTAGAGCTGCTTTGCGGCAACAATGGCGGCGTAGTTTTGGCTAATCCCAATGCGCCGACCGGTATCGCCGTTTCTTTGGATGTCGTCGAGAAATTGCTGCAGGCAAATCCTGATGTAGTCGTTATTGTAGACGAGGCTTATGTGGACTTTGGTGCGCAGAGTGCCGTAGAACTTATTGACCGATATCCCAACCTGGTGGTGGTGCAGACGTTGTCCAAATCCCGCAGTCTGGCCGGTTTGCGTGTGGGATTTGCGTTGGCACAGGAAAATCTGATTGCAGCATTGCGCTGTGTGCGGGATTCCATCAACTCTTACACGGTGGATCGTGTGGCACAAGCCGGTGCTGCTGCGGCGTTGTTGGATCGGGAGTATTTTGACAAGACCCGTCAGAAGGTCATGAACACGCGAGCATGGACTGCGAAAGAGTTGGAAAAACTTGGATTTGTTGTTTGTCCGTCCCAGACAAACTTTATCTTTGCGCGTCACCCGGAGAAATCCGGAAAAGATGTTTTTGCGCACCTGCGCCAAGAAGGCATCTTAGTACGCCGCTGGGATATCCCAGAGATTAAAGAGTGGCTTCGTATTTCCATTGGTACTGATGAGGAAATGAAGGCTATGATCGAAGCGCTGAGGGGATAATTAAAGATTTTGTAAATTTCGGTTTCGTTCTCTTGCGTTCAGACATAAAAGAGAATAGAATATAGACACCAAGCTAAAATAACTTGAGGAGGTTTTATTATGGCGTTTGAAGATATCATGAGCCGCGTTACCGATTTGGCACAGGCAGGTGCCGCTAAGGCACGTGAAATTGCAGAGATTGGCAAACTGAAGGTGAACAATGCAGCGGAAGAGGATGCGATCCGCAAGGCTTATATTGAAATTGGAAAGTTGTATTATGCCGAGCGTGCATTGGCTCCCGAAGCCCCCTATGCTGCATTGTGTGCGAAGGTCACTGCGTCCAAAGAGAAAATTGAGTATAATAATCAAAAGATCGCTGACATCAAGGCCGCAAACGACATCAAGGATGACGAAGTTGCAGATTTAGAGCCTGAAACTGTCGAGACCGTCGAAGAGCAGCCTGCTGCGCCTGAGACAACGACCGAGGAGTAATGGATCCGAAACATAAAAATCTCCTGTTCCAAATCGGAACAGGAGATTTTTTCCGTTGTAATAATCAAATCCGGTTAGGTGAGAATGCGTCGTACGCCGACAACATAGCGAGAGTTGGCACCGTAGTCCATATCATTGATGGTAATGCATTTTCCGGTGCTGGAAGCGTGGATGTACTGATTATTGCCGATGTAGATACCCACATGGGTAGCTGCCTTAGAGGAGCCGTAGGCACGCCAGAGAATCAGGTCACCAGGTTGAATTTGACTCATATCAATAGGAGTGCCGTTGCTATACTGACCGGCGGCGGAGCGGTTCAGACTATAACCGAAGTGTTTATAAACATAGGAAGTATAGCCGGAGCAGTCGAAAGAGTTTGGGCCAGCAGAACCATATACATAAGGAAGACCCATGAATTGCTTGGCATATGCAATAACCTGAGCAGCCAAATCAGAATTAGCTGCGGAGGCAGAGTCAACAATTGTAATATAATCAGCGCTGACATAGCCGGTCTTGCCGTTGTAAGAAGTCTTGTACCAGCCGCTTTCTTCGTCGGTAATCGTGAGCACTGCGCTGGAAGGGATAGAGGCTACTTTGCTATAACCGGTACCGGGGCCGGAGCGCAGATTCAAACTGGAACCGTCAGTATTCGGAATACCGGTACGAGTGGTGTCGATTGGTTCAGTGGCAGTAGTTTCTGCCGAGGAAGAGGCAGAAAGAGTAATGTAGTCGCTGCTTACATAACCTTCATTTCCGTTGTAAGAAGTCTTATACCAACCGTTCTCGATTCCGGTAATGGTCAGCTCGGCGTTGGCAGGGATAGAAGCTACCTTGCTGTAACCGGTGCCGGGGCCGGAACGAAGATTGAGAGATGCACCATCGGTATTTAAGGTGCCGGTGCCTAAGTCGGTTTCAGCCTGAACGGTGACAGACAGATAGTCGGCGGACATATAGCCAACAGAGCCGCTGACATCCACCTTGTACCATCCATTGGTCTGGTTTTCCAGAACGACCACCTGGGTGCCCTTAGTTACGGTAGTCAAAATGGAGGAAGAGGTGCTTGCCTCTGAACGAAGGCGCAAAGTATCACCGGTTACAGTACCTGTGCCGTAAGTCAAGGCGGAAGCACTCACCGCCAGGGAAACACAAAGTAAAGCGGCAGTCAGGGCAGTGCGCAGAAAACGCGCGGAATGATTCATGATTGTCATCCTCCTGAGATGTCGTCTTTCGTGTAAAAAAATTACTTGCCGGCCAGAGAACGCTCAAGCCAGACAGCGGCTACGTCCATAGCGGCATAGAGACTGTCTTTTTCGGTTTTTTTGACCACGCGGTCACGGGACTTAAGTTCGGGGTCGGTCAGCTGCAGCTGAACGGAAACCTTAGTGGCAACATTCAAGTCGTCGACCTTTTTGTTTTCCATTACCTGCAGCATAATGATATATTTATCGGCCATGCTGCCGTAATAAATTAAATTGTCTTTCCGACGGAGAGGGTGACCCTTATACTCCAACGGGATATTCTTGTCAGCCATGATAAAAACCTCCTGTGATATACAAACAAATAGACACATGAAAACCTCCTGTGCGGAGGTTACAAAATCTACATACAAGTTGTAACCAAATTGTAACATGTGTGATAATATATGTCAAATGATTTCAATGATAAAAGACAGGAAATTCTTCCCTCTTCGGTTGCATTTGACAGCCGAACGTGATAAACTGAATGAAAAGTTATGGAAACCACATGGAGGAGTCAAACATGAAGGGGATCATCCTTGCTGCAGGGAAGGGTACACGCCTTTACCCTATGACCTATCCGGTGTGCAAGCCGTTGCTGCCAATTTATGATAAGCCTATGATTTACTATCCACTGGACGTATTGCTCCGGGCTGGGATTCGTGATGTACTGATCATTACGCCTCCAAATGGTGAAATCGAGGCATTTCAACGTTTGCTTGGGGATGGCAGTATGTTGGGTATACGAATTTCCTATATGGAACAACCTGTAGCTCGTGGAATCGCCGATGCGCTGATTTTGGGTGAAGACTTTATTGACGGTGATTATGTCTGCTTAGTGCTGGGCGATAACATTTTTTTCTCTCCCTCTTTTGATGATAGCCTGAAGCAAGCTGCTCAAAACCTGAAGGGAGCTACGGTTTTCGGATATTATGTTGACAATCCCTGTCCCTTCGGTGTTGTCGAGTTTGACGAACAGGGCTATGTACTCAGTCTGGAGGAGAAACCCGAACGGCCCAAGTCCAATTATATCGTTCCCGGTTTGTATTTCTATGATTCTCAGGCCTGTGAAATTGCAAAAGGATTAAAACCGTCTATACGTGGAGAATTGGAAATTACGGATGTAAATATTGAGTACATGAATCGTGAGCAATTAAAGGTGGTGCTTTTGGACGAGGAATTTGCTTGGTATGATGCTGGAACTGCCGACAGTTTACTGGTGGCAGCGGATGGGATCAGATGCCTGCAGAAAAAGAGCGGACATTATATTGCGTGCGTTGAAGAGACTGCGTGGCGCAAGGGATTTATTACAACTCAACAGAAAAATGCTGTGGGTGAGGAAATGCGCATGACTCCGTACGGGCAATACCTTTTGAGCCTTTGATTGATATAAAATGCGTGGAGGATTTGTAATCTCCACGCATTTTTTGTAAACTTTAAAAAAAGTATAATTCGTCATTTGCGTTTCACACTTTAATGTGTTATGATATAAAGTACAACAGTGTACTGCGTTATAGTACGAAAGGAGTATAACATGGCTAAAGTTGCAGAAAAAGAACATAGTATGGCTCTTTTTGAAACCATCATGAAACTGAAATCGCCGGAAGAGTGTTGCAAATTTTTTGAAGATTTGTGCACTCCGGCAGAGCTGCGGGCGATGGAGCAGCGTTTTGATGTGGCAGTCTATTTGCAGCAAGGCTTAGTTTATTTAGATATTTTGGAAAAAACCGGTGCCAGCAGCGCTACGATCAGTCGTGTTCGCCGTTCTATGCTGGATGGCGGCGCCGGTGGGGTAATGCGTGAGGTCATTATTCGTGAGAATTTGGCAAAAGAATGATCCACAGGGGAGGATATAGCTATGAAACAATTGATGCTGGGCAATGCAGCCGTCGCCCGTGGGTTATATGAAGCCGGTTGCTGTGTGATTTCCAGTTATCCTGGCACTCCCAGTACGGAAATTACGGAAGAAGCAGCAAAGTATGATGAGATTTACTGCGAGTGGGCACCTAATGAAAAGGTTGCAATGGAAGTTGCGTATGGTGCTGCTCTAGCCGGTAAACGATCCTTCTGCGCTATGAAGCACGTGGGCATGAACGTGGCGTCCGATCCCATGTTCACTATGTCCTATACAGGAAGCACTGCCGGTGTTGTCATCGGTGTAGCCGATGATCCGGGTATGCACTCTTCTCAGAATGAGCAGGACTCCCGCCATTACGCCATTGCTGCCAAGCTGCCTATGCTGGAGCCCTCTGATTCCGCTGAGGCGCTGGCGTTCACCAAGTTGGCCTATGAGTTGTCTGAGCAGTTCGACACCCCGGTCATTGTCAAAATGTGTACCCGTGTGGCTCATTCCCAGTCCGTGGTAGAGACTGGCGAGCGTGTGGAGCCCAAAGCAGTGTCTTATGTGAAAAACATCAACAAATACGTCATGATGCCTGCCCAGGCCAAGCAGCGTCATTCGGTGGTGGAGGAGCGAACTCGTAAGCTGATCGAGTGGGCGGAGAACACTCCGATTAATCGTGTGGAGATGGGCGGCACTGCTGTCGGTGTCATCACTTCCTCCACCTCCTATCAGTATGTAAAGGAAGTGTTTGGTGACTCCGCTTCTGTTCTGAAGCTGGGTATGATCAACCCCATGCCTGTGCAGCTGATCCGTGACTTCGCGGCCAAAGTGGATAAACTGGTAGTGGTGGAAGAACTGGATCCGATCATTGAAGATCACTGCCGCAAGCTGGGACTTGAAGTGACCGGCAAAGATGTTCTGCCTGTGGAAGGTGAGTTTTCCCAGAATTTGATTGCGCAGTGCTTGAACAGGGAGGTACATATTGGACAGGCGCTGGATGAGGTGATTCCGGCTCGTCCTCCGGTTATGTGTGCAGGTTGTCCTCACCGTGGTCTGTTCTATACACTGAACAAGAACCGCTGTACAGTTCTGGGTGACATCGGTTGTTACACATTGGGCGCAGTGGCGCCGCTGTCCGCCATGGAAGCAAACCTGTGCATGGGTGCATCCATCTCCTCGCTCCACGGCTTTAATAAAGCACTGGGCGAAGCGGCGGAGAAAAAGACCGTTGCTGTAATTGGTGACTCCACGTTTATGCACTCCGGTATGACCGGCCTGGCCAACATTGCCTATAATCAGTCTAACTCTACTGTTATTATTTTGGATAACTCCATCACCGGAATGACCGGTCATCAGCAGAACCCCACCACCGGGTACAATATTAAGGGCGAGCCTGCCGGCAAAATCGATTTGGAAGCACTGTGCCACGCATTGGGCTTTCAGCGTGTGCGTGTGGTGGATCCCTATAATCTGAGCGAGTGTGATCAGGTGTTGAAGGAAGAATTGGCTGCCAGTGAGCCATCGGTCATCATCTCTCGCCGCCCTTGTGCTTTGTTGAAGAATGTGAAACATAAAGCTCCCCTTGCGATCGATCCAAATAAGTGCAAGGGTTGCAGAGCCTGCATGAAAATCGGTTGCCCGGCAATCTCCATGCGCGATGGGAAGGCTTGCGTGGATGCGACTCAGTGCGTAGGCTGCGGCGTGTGTGAGCAGATGTGCATGTTTGATGCATTCAAGAGCAAGGAGGGCTGAACGATGGAAACTAAAAATGTAATGATCGTCGGTGTGGGCGGACAGGGAAGCCTTCTGGCCAGTAAGTTGTTGGGACATCTGCTGCTGACTCAGGGTTATGATGTGAAAGTATCTGAAGTTCACGGTATGAGTCAGCGCGGTGGAAGCGTAGTTACTTACGTGCGTTATGGCGATAAGGTTGCTTCTCCGGTCATTGACAAGGGTGAGGCTGATTATATTGTTTCCTTCGAACTGCTGGAGGCTGCGCGCTGGCTTTCTTATCTGAAACCGGATGGACAAATCGTTACCAATACTCAGCAGATCGATCCTATGCCGGTCATTACCGGTGCTGCAAAGTATCCGGAGGATTTGGTTGCGAAGATGAAGGCTACTGGTGCGAGTGTTGACGCATTGGACTGTCTGTCTTTGGCGGAGCAGGCCGGCAGCAGCAAAGCAGTCAATATTGTGCTTATGGGTCGCTTGTCCAAGTATTTTGACTTTGCAGAAGAAACTTGGCAGGAAGCGCTTGAGGCATGTGTGCCTGCAAAGTTCCTTGAATTGAATAAGAAAGCGTTTGAACTCGGAAAGAATGCATGACAGAAAATTGTACGATGTGGAATAAATAGCAAACTCAGCCCGCAACAACTGTTGCGGGCTGAGTTTTTCAATTAATATAAAGTGGTTGTGCTTTACAGGTTGAAGTACTTATCGAACTCGGCGGGGTGAGGAATTTTGGAAATCTCACTGCACTCCTTACGCTTGTTCTCGATGAACTTCTTCAGCAGTTCCTCGGGGAAGACACCGCCAGCGGTCAAGTAATCGTGGTCGGCCTCCAGAGCGTCCAAAGCATCTTCCAGACGAGTGGGCAGCTGGGTCAGCTTGGCCTTCTCTTCGTCGGACAGATGATACAGGTTCATATCGTAGGGGCCCCAACCATTAGCGTGAGGATCGATCTGATTCTTGATGCCGTCCAAGCCGGCCATCAGGATGGCGGCGTAGCAGAAGTAGGGGTTGCAGGTGGCATCGGGATTCCGCAGCTCAAAGCGGCGCATCTTGGGCGTCTTGGCGTAGGCAGGGATACGGATAACGGCAGAGCGGTTGGAGGTGGCATAGCCCACGGTAACGGGAGCCTCAAAACCGGGAACCAGACGCTTGAAGGAGTTGGTGGA
>CAZDXX010000045.1:0-9857 GCA_964509595.1 uncultured Oscillospiraceae bacterium | reverse complement strand
AAAACCACAACACCTTCATTGGCAGAGAAACCGTCCATTTCTACCAGCAGCTGATTCAGTGTCTGTTCACGCTCGTCATGACCGCCGCCCAAACCGGCGCCGCGCTGACGACCGACCGCATCGATCTCATCAATAAATACAATAGCGGGAGAATCTTTCTTCGCCTGGTCAAACAGGTCACGCACACGGGATGCGCCGACGCCCACATACAGCTCCACAAAGTCAGAGCCTGAAATTGACAGGAAGTTGACCCCGGCTTCACCGGCCACGGCACGAGCCAGCAGCGTCTTACCGGTACCCGGAGGTCCTACCAGCAAAACACCCTTGGGAATACGTGCGCCCAGATTAATGAAGCGCTGGGGATCCTTAAGGAACTCCACGATCTCTTCCAGTTCGGCTTTTTCCTCATCGGCACCGGCCACATCGTCAAAGGACACTTTCTTGCCGGATTCCGACAGGGTGCGCGTACGAGCTTTCCCAAATCGGGCGGGATTGTTGGCTCCACCGCCACCGCCGCCCGACTGACGCAGAAACAGAAAATACCAAAGCAGACCGAATACAAGGATAATCACAACATAGGGCAGAATCGAGAACCACCATGGTGCCACAAACCCCTGCGGATAATCGTAATCCTCAATAATTCCTGCTTTCCACTGCTCATCGATCAGGTCTTTCATATCATTGTAGAACACATCGAAACTGGCAATGGGGTATACCGCAGTCTTATTCTTCCCGGCTTCATCCAATTCCCGCAAAATCAACGAAACTTCATTTTCTTCCGCTTCGAAATACACCACCTGCTCCTGCTCAAACAAGGTTCGCAAATTGGCATAGGTAGTGCTTCCGCTGTCTTCTACGCTTTGCAGCGCCATAACCGTGGCCACCAGCACCAGGAAAATCAGAATGTAAAATACTATGTCGCGCGGACTGAATTTCTTCAAAAATCAACACTTCTTTCTCGGCAACTCTTTGATTGAGGTCATCAGCCTCCATAGACTTCCGGCTTTAGTATACCGATGTAAGGCAGGTTTCTATACTTCTCCGCATAATCCAAACCATAACCCACAACGAAAGCATCCGGAATGGAGAAGCCGCAGTAATCTGCCTTAATATCCTTTACCCGACGATCCGGTTTATCCAGCAGAGTACACAGGCGAACAGAGGCCGGCTTGCGGGCCTGAAGCATCTGGAGCAAGTAGAACAACGTGTTGCCGCTGTCCAGAATATCCTCAACCACGATTACATCCTTGCCCTCAATGTTTTCCGACAGATCCTTGGTAATCTGCACCTGACCGGAAGATGTCGTGCCTTTCCCGTACGAGGAAACAGACATGAAGTCAATCACACAGGGAAGATCGATCGCCCGGCTCAAATCTGCCATAAAAATATAAGATCCGCGCAACACGGTAACCAGAACGACCTCTTCTTTACCGAGGTAATCTGCCGTTATCTGCTCACCCAATTCCTTCACGCGCTGCTTCAGTTCTTCCCCATCAAACAGAATTCGTTCAATGTCATTCTCACAATATCCCATGTTAATCACCCATTCCGCCGCTGTGTGCGGCACAAATTAAAATGTAATTCCCCCGGCGGCATGGGGGGATTATTTCCATCATCGCCGGTTGCCCAACGGGCGAGGCGATGGGGCCAAATTTAATGATAGTGTGATTTTTTCACACGATCACTCTTTCTGAAAAATAATTTCAATTGATTCTTCCCCCGTGCTCGCCAGCCGGGATACATCGGGGCCGAAGGTGGCCAGTGCCACCACACCGGCATCATCCGCTAACACGGGTAAGCAGGCCCGTTCAGCAGAAGGAATTTTTTCATCAATCAACAACTTCTTTATCGCTTTTGTTCCACGTCCCGGCAGCTTGATAGTGTCACCTGTTTGGCGAGGCCGCAAAACCAAAGCACCGCTTATTTTATCACTGGAAACGAAAAAAGTATCGGGATTTTTGAAACTTTTTTCCGGGCATACCGTACGGCGACAAGTGACAGACCATCCCGTCATTCCGTAAAATACCCGTTTCCCTTCACAAACCAGAGTGGCTGTCGGGAGATCAGTTTCCCCACGTCCAGTCAAAAACACTAATTCTCCGTAGATGCGCTGCGCCTTCAAGTCCGGCAAATCGACTTTTCCGGACGGATCAGCGCTACGGCATAAATTTAGTACTGCACTGATATGGGCGGACGTACAATTCTTCCCTCCGCCTGAGCGTTCCAACAAGCGCCGTACCGCACGACTGGCAACAGCCCGCGGCAGATCATTCAGTATCTGTACGGAAATCGCAATTCCTTCTGCTGTCACACGCGCTTGTGCCACCGCTTCTTCCGCAAGGTCCGCAAGGCACTCGTTGTCCGTTCGCAGTCTGTTCGCCGTGGAAGATATTGTTTCTACCACACGGGGATTCGCCTGCTCCAGAAGCGGCATAACCTGATGACGCAAATAATTACGGGTATAGGTTTGATCGGTGTTCGTGGAATCTTCCACCCAAGACAATCCGTTGATCGCGCAATACTCTTCCACTTCAGCTCGGGTTGTTGTCAACAATGGGCGCACCACATTCCCGCGTCGCGGAGGGATTCCGGTGAGTCCCGGAAGCCCGGATCCGCGCACCAAATGAAGCAAAACGGTCTCGGCATTATCGTTGGCAGTATGTGCCGTCGCAATTCGACTTGCTCCGCACTGCTGCGCAATTTGATTTAGAAAATCATAACGCAGAACGCGGGCGGTTTCTTCGATGCCTCTCCCGGCCCGGGCAGCCTCTGCAGCCACATCAGCGCTGCCGTTGAAAAAGGGAACGCTGTGCTCCCGGCACCAGGAACGAACGAACTCTTCGTCCCGAAGAGATTCACTTCCCCGCAGATTGTGGTTGAAGTGTGCGCACGCAAGGGAAAAGCCCCATTCCGGTGCCATGCAATAAAGACGGTGAAGCAAGCACATGGAATCGGCTCCGCCGGAGACCGCACAAAGCACCAACGCTCCGGCAGGAAGCATATCGTACTCCTTGCTCAGTGCAAACAGCTTGTCCATCAATATTCTTCCTCGTACCGGCGCTCGATAGTACGGAAGGTAGTAAACTCAGGCAGCCACTGCAAGTCAACAATTCCGGTTTCACCGTGACGGTTCTTGGCAATGATGCAATTTGCAATATTGCGATTTTCGGTATTCTCGTTGTAATAGTCCTCGCGATGAATAAACATGACAATGTCAGCATCCTGTTCGATAGCGCCCGATTCGCGCAGATCTGACAGGCGCGGCAGACGCACCTTGCCTTCCGTTTCATTGGAACGGGAGAGCTGGGACAAACAAATCACAGGAACTTTCAGTTCCTTGGCCATGATCTTCATGGCACGGGAAATGTTGGACACGATCTGCTGACGATTTTCACCGGCGTTGCTCTTTCCGCCGGCAGACTGCATCAACTGCAGATAGTCCACGACCACAAGGCCCAGATTGTCCACACGGCGGCAGGCCGCATTCATGTCGGCAACCGTTAAAGATGGATTGTCATCCACCAGAATCTGGGTTCTGGCCAACGCAGCGGATGCCGCTCCGATTCGTTTCCAGTCATCCACGGTCAAACCCTGACCGGTCAACAGCTTTTTGCTGTCTATAAAACATTCTCCGGAAATCAGACGCATCGCCAACTGCTCTTTGGACATTTCCAAAGAGAAGATAACAATTGCTTTCCCCGAAGTCTTGCCTGCGTGAAGTGCCATGTTCAGTGCCAGCGAGGTCTTGCCCATACCAGGACGTGCAGCCAAAATAATCAGGTCGGACGGGTTCAGACCGGTCATGCGGCGATCCAGCTCAGACAAGCCGGTGGACAAGCCGGGAATCTCATTCCCCGACGCCGCCAGTTCACCCAAGCGATCATATACATTCTGAATGGCCATGGAGATGTGTTCCAAACCACGAGCAGAACGTCCCTGCCGAATGGCATAAATCTTCTGCTCAGCAGCTTCCAGCACCTGGGCGCCTGAACCCTCTCCGGTCTGCACCATACCGGTGACTTCGCCGGCCGCTTCTGCTACACGGCGGAGCAGCGCCTTATCTCGCACAATGGAAATATACTCCTTCACATTGGCAGCAGTGGGCGTAATCTCCATAAGTTGGAGCACATAGCGGTCAGTGACATTCTCTTTGAACGTGCCGTTCTGGCGCATCTGATCCAGCACGGTAACCATGTCAATCGATGCAGACAGCTCCACCATACGGTAAAAAGTCTCGTAGATCTCCCGATTCTGCCGCAGATAAAAATCCTCCGGCTTGAGAGCGGTGACCACCTCGGGGATACAGCTTTCATCAATAAACATAGATCCCAGCACAGCCTGCTCCGCTTCCGTACTGTGGGGCATCTGTCTGGTCAGCAATTCATCCATTGGGGCCACCTCCTTTTTCGTTTTACAAATTAATTTTCAGCAACAACGACCTTAACGGTACCAACTACGTCGTGACCCAACTTGGCCTTCAGCTCATAGCCGCCAAAGCTCTTAATGGGTTCATCCAGAACCAGCTTAGCCTTGTTGATATCAATCTTATGCTGAGTCTTCAGGGCATCGGAAATCTCCTTGGTGGTAACAGCACCAAACAGGCGGCCGCCGTTGCCGCCCTTGGCTACAATACGCACGGTCAATTCCTTCAGCTGTGCGGCAATCGCTTCAGCCTGCGCCTTTTCTTCCGCCAGCTTAGCCAGGCGGGCCTTTTCCTGCAGCTTCATGGTGTTTACATTATCTGCATTGGCCTCAACAGCAAGCTTCTTGGGAAACAGAAAGTTACGAGCGTAACCGTCGGAAACATCCACCATCTGGCCCTTCTTGCCTTGACCTTTCACGTCTTGTTGCAGAATTACTTTCATTATCTAATATCCTCCTTACAGGTAACATGCGTTATTCTTTTTCAAAAAACTGATCAATGGCGATCATCAGCTGCCGGGTCACATCTGTTATGTCGTCAGAAGGCACCTGTGCCCCCGCAGTAGCCGCGTTGCCGCCGCCACCCAGCTTCTCCAGGATAACCTGGACATTTGTTTCGCCCATGCTTCGGGCGGAAATCATGACCTTGTCCTCCGAGGGGAACAGAACAAACGAGGTCTCAATGCCCGCAATATTCAGCAGCTCATCGGCAGCCTGTGCAGCAGTTACGCGCCCCACGGTGTGGTCTACCTGTGCAATGGCAATATTGCCGTGATAAAGCTTAGCATTCTGAATGATATCGTAGCGAGCGATGGTTCCTTCCAAATCATTCTGGAAGTAGAGCCGTACTTCACTGGGATCGGCACCCGCCCGACGCAGGAAGGCCGCCGCATCAAACGTACGTCCGCCGGTTCGCATAGAAAAATGCTTGGTATCCAATACAATGCCGGCTAACAGCGCCTCTGCTTCCGCACGCAGCAGATTAGCCGGCTCCAGGATATACTGAAGCAGTTCGGTAACCAGCTCAGAAGCAGACGACGCATACGGTTCGTGAAAATTCAGGGCAGCGTTTGCAATATAGGTGGCGGCTCTGCGATGGTGGTCGATGACGGCAATTTTGTTGCAGGAAGCCAACAACTCTTCCGACTGCACCTGTTCCGGCCGGTTTGTATCCACCACTACCAGCAAGCTGTTGGTATCTGCTATCAGCAAAGCATCCTGCCATGAAATAAACCGACCTGCATACTCCGGCAGCGCGGCCAGACGGTTCATCATATCATCTGCCGGAGCAGGATTTGCCTCTTTCAGAATATAGGCTGGGGTGCCGCGCTTGCGGGCAATGGCAAATACGCCGGCCGCCGCACCAATGCAGTCCATATCCGCGTTTTTATGGCCCATGATAAACACTTTGGATGCATCCGCCACCAGTTCGCCCAAAGTATTGGCCATAACACGGCTCTTAACCTTGGTTCGCTTTTCCAATTCCTTGGTGCGCCCACCGTAGAACTCGAAGTTAAAGCGATTCTTAATGACAGCCTGATCGCCGCCGCGAGACAACGCCATCTCCGCCGACAGGGACGCATACTGAAACAGTTCCTGGAAATTGTCGGCATCCTTTCCGATACCGATCGACAGAGTAGCAGGCGTTCCGTTCGGGTTTTGGACATTATGAACCGCGTCCAGGATGGGGAATTTCTCTTCCTGCAGTTTCGGCAAATGACGCGCCTCAAAAATCAGAAGGAAGCGGTCGCGATCCAACTGTGCAAACAATCCGTTTGTCTTATTGGCAAGCTCACCCAGCTTCTGGGTGATCTCACCTACGATGGCGGAACGAGTATTATCGGCCACATTCTTAAGCACTTCATCATAGTTATCCAGCAAAAGCAATGCCACGACCGGACTGGTATCCGCATGGGTGCGGCGCAAATCAGAATAATCCGTAACATCGACCCAATAAGTGGTCGCCAGGAAACCCTGCCCGCCTTGGTTCCCTGTGTGAACCAGATGGCCGAATACTGTATACCGCCGATCTCCCAGCGCAACTTCTTCGGGACACTCGTTTTTCCCCTCCAACAGCCACTTTCCGGAAAATCCGGGCACCAGCGTGGACAGCCGGGTATCAAACAGGTGCTCACGTTCTCCGGATAAACGCAGAAATCGATCATTGGACCAAATAACCTCATCACTGTCCGGGCGGAAAATAACCATGGGCAGCGGGGCATTGAGCATGGTATCCTTGGTCGCAGCATCCACATTATAGGAAACCGAATCGATATATTTTAAAATCTCCTTGCGGCGTTTGGCATTGCTCTGACGAAAATAAAAATAAAGGCCAATGGTAATAACCAACTCTACGATTGCCAAGACATACTCCTTGCCCAACACAGCAGCGGCAACTGCAAAGACCACCATGACAATAAAATACAGTCGCATACTGGGTTCCAGCAGTCGAGATAATTTCTTTCGGTTCACGCCAACACCTCCATGGGCAAATCTAAGCATAAAATGAGATATATTATTATATCAAAGTACATTTTAAAACACAAGGAAAAAAGCTTGACGCACACGCAAAACCATGCTATAAAAAGCTAACAGCTTTCGACGTTTCTTTATCAAACGTCGAAAGCTGCTTTTGTTTTTTGGGAGGCTGCATTTATGCGGAAACGGGTATTTTACACGGAACTGGCCTATCTTTTAGGTTTGATCATTCTTGCCCTTGGTACTGCGTTCATGGAACGCGCCAATTTCGGCATGTCCATGGTCGTGGCCCCCGCTTACTTGCTGCACTTGAAAATCTCGCAGCTTCTTCCGTTCTTCTCCTTTGGCATGGCTGAATACACTCTACAGGCCTTCCTGTTGATCGTTATGGCATTGGTTCTGCGGCGCGCCCGTCCGGCATACCTGTTTTCCTTTGTCACAGCAGTGCTTTATGGTTTCATACTGGATGGTATGATGGCTCTGATCGCATTGTTTCCCGGAAATACTGTTTTGCTTCGCTGCGCGTGCTATATACTGGGATTGTTTTTCTGCTCTCTGGGCGTAAGTCTGCTGTTTCAGACCTACCTGTCCCCTGAAGCCTATGAACTGTTCGTCAAGGAAATCGCTCACAAATGGGGCTTTTCCATCTCAAAAACCAAAACAGTGTATGACTGTGTCAGCTGTGCAGTTGCAGTTGTTATGTCCTTTGCTTTCTTCGGGTTTGGTCATTTCGAAGGTGTACAGTGGGGCACCATCCTATGCGCCCTGATCAATGGTTGGCTCATCGGCCGATGCTCTGCATGGATCGGACATTTCTGGTGTTTTGAAGATGCTTTCCCGTTGCGCAGCAAGTTTTCCGATCAATCCTTGCGGAACACATGAATACGAAAAGACGCTGTTACATCCAAGTGCTCCAACATCGCCAACCGTTCCGAACCGGATTTGGGCGTTTTCCAATAGTACGGCGTCATACGGAACAGATCCTGCAGCGCGGCTGTATCCAGTTCCATGGTAAATTCCACCGGAACGATCTTTTCGTAGGCAAACCCGTCATACGACGTTTCTTCTTCTGCATTCTCGTAAGGCTCATCGTAAAGCACTTGCTTCAGTTCCCACAAATGTCTCGCTCCCGGCACCACGTACAAATACATTCCTCCGGAGCGCATGACCCGGCAGAACTCCTCCAATGCAAGGGGAGAAAAACAGTTAAGCAATACATCCACCGTATCATCGCCCACCGGAAGATGGTACACGGAAGCCACCGCGAACTCGGCGTCCCGCTCTCGGCGGGACGCTTTTTTTAAGGCGGAGCGGGACAAATCCACTCCTGCAACACGAACACCGGAATCATTCTCCCTCAGAGCTTTGCAGATCCCCTCGGTGTAATAGCCCTCTCCGCAGCCGGAGTCCAATAAGACTTTCGGCGCACGCTCCACAACAAGCTTGCACAGCGCATCGCGCAAAGGCGCATAGTGTCCGCCATCCAGAAACCGGGTACGGGCAGCCGCCATTTCTTTGTCGTCACCGGGATCTTTGGCATGCTTTTTATTGGCTGGGAGCAAGTTCACGTAGCCCTCTTTGGCAATGTCATAGCAATGCCGTTTCGGGCAGATATACGTTCGTTCCACACGCTCCAGCGGAGCGGAACAAATAGGGCAACGCAGCAGACTGGTCATAACTCAAACTCTTTTCTTGTTAAGATTCTACTTTGCAGCCGCCCCACTCCACCACGGTAAACCCTTCCCGCACAAAGGGTTCAAAGGTCTGTGCCGCAATCTCTTCAGGTCCCTCGACAGGTTTCCATGTCATAAAGACACGAAGTACACTGTCCGGCTGCGGTGTAATATCCAATTTTGCACTTTCTTCGTAGATATCTCCCTGGAAGGAAATCAGATTATATGCGGACTCCTGCATTAAGGGCAGCCAATAGACGATAAACTCGTTATATTCCTTCGGGGTCAATCCCATGTCAGAAAGAGTCTGTCGCAGGAATTTTCCCGTGTCCTCACCGGCCACACAGAAACCCTGTGAGAAATCCCATTCCGTATCACTCAAGGCATCCCAAAACAGGTAACTGTACTCGTTACCATCGGCATCGGTCAAGGTACCGTCCGGTTGTGCAGTCACTTTCCAACCATTTTCATAGGCCGGCCAGGTGGATACCAGTTCTCCGTCCACTTCCAGGGTGACCTCTATTTCGGTGACCGCCTCAGGATAGAGGTAAATAACAGGTTTCGCCACAATCATTTCGGCCGGGTCGTCCTCTCTGTATGTCAGAGCGAACACCAGAACCGCTGCGGCCAGAACAATCACCACAAATACCGCAAGGCGCTTCAACACATATTTCCACATAGCAAAACCTCCCTTTCCATGATTCCAAAAGGCACATATTTACAACTTTAGTTTACCATAGCACTTCGTTTTCTGTCAACGAAACCGCCATTTTGCAGGTGTTTCACCCGTTTTCGCCCTTGCTTTGGGAGAAAAATATGGTATACTAGTTTAGTTAAACATCATTGAATCAAGGAGTTCGACATGATCACTGTATCTGATTTAAGTTTGAATTACAGCGGCCAGCCGCTCTTTTCCCACGTGGACTTGCAGTTTGTCAAGGGAAACTGCTACGGCATTATTGGCGCAAACGGCGCCGGCAAGTCCACTTTTCTGAAGATTCTCTCCGGCGAGTTGGAAGCTACCTCCGGTGAGGTTTCCATTTTGCCCAACGTGCGTATGTCCATTCTGAAGCAGGATCAGAACGCATACAACGCCTACACCGTTATGGACACCGTTATTATGGGCAATCAGCGCCTGTACAACATCGGCAAGGAAAAGGAAGAACTCTACGCCAAGGAAGAAATGACCGAAGAAGACGGCATGCGCGCCTGCGAACTGGAGGAAGAGTACGCTGAGCTGGGCGGCTGGGAAGCCGAATCCGATGCCTCCCGCATGCTGCAGGG
>CAZDXX010000044.1:0-9910 GCA_964509595.1 uncultured Oscillospiraceae bacterium | reverse complement strand
GTTGCGGAAGATACGTCCGATCTCATACACGCGCTCCATGCCGCCCACGATCAGACGCTTCAGGGGCAGCTCGGTGGCGATACGCATGTACATATCAATGTCCAGCGTATTGTGATGAGTAATGAAGGGACGAGCGGAAGCACCACCGGCGATGGTGTTCAACACGGGGGTCTCCACTTCAATGTAATCCATGTTGTCCAGATATTTGCGCATATACTGGATGAACTTGGAACGGATAATAAAGTTGCGCTTGACATCAGGATTGACCATCAAGTCCACATAGCGCTGACGATAGCGAGTTTCACGGTCGGTCAGTCCGTGGAACTTCTCAGGCATGGGGCGCAGGGACTTGGACAACAGAGTGATGCTCTTGGCACGGACAGAGACTTCACCCATTTTGGTGCGGAATACTGCACCGGACACACCGATAATATCACCAATGTCATACTTCTTAAAGGCAGCCAGAGTTTCCTCGCCAACCTCGTCAATCTTAACGAACAGCTGGATACGGCCCTCACCATCCTGCAAGTCAGCAAAAATAGCCTTGCCCATACCGCGCTTGCTCATCAAACGGCCGGCAACAGAAACAGTCTGCTCTTCCAGAGTTTCGAAATTAGCCTTGATCCCCTCGCTGTGATGAGTAACATCATACTTGGTGATGGCAAAAGGATCGTTTCCGCTCTCTTGCAGTTCCGTCAGTTTGTCACGGCGAATCTGGAGCAGATCAGACAGGGAAACTTCTTCCTGCTGAGGCTGATTGTTCTTCTTTTGTTCCGACATATCGATTCTCCTTTGTATATCGGTGTTCCGCTTTAGCGGCAGATCTCAATGATCTGATAGTGGATGGTACCGGCGGGAGCCTCAACGACTACATCCTCGCCAACGGCCTTGCCAAGCAGCGCCTTGCCGAAAGGGGATTCCTCAGAAATGCGGCCGTTCATGGGGTCAGCTTCCTGAGATCCGACAACCTGATAAGTCTCTTTTTCCTGGAACTCTACGTCCAGCACAGTGATGGTACTGCCCAGGCGGACTTTGTCATGAGAGTCTTCGTGCTCCTCGATGACCACATAGTTAGACAGGATATTTTCAATCTCTGCAATGCGGGAATAGAGTTTGCCCTGCTCGTTCTTGGCCTCGTCATACTCGCTGTTCTCGCTCAAGTCACCAAACGAGCGAGCTTCCTTGATCTGATCTGCGACCTCTTTTTCGCGCACAGTTTTCAGATAGGTCAACTCGTTCTTCAGATCTTCCAGACGCTCAGCACTGAGTTTGTATTCCTTCGCCATGATACTTACTCCTTTTCCTGTAAAAAACATAGAAATGAGCCGCTCCGCGGCTCGAAATGATAGAAATATACAATGTCACCATTATCTAAAATATTATATGTACTTTGACCCAAGCTGTCAAGAAAAATCAAACCAAAATCTTGATATCCTCTGTTTTGACCCTCCCACACTCCCAAAGTGCGCTCACCAAGGGCAAAAACTCACAATCCGGAGGCAACTCCTCCCCAACCAACGCAAATGCAGCCCCCTCCAGAACAGGTCCGGAGTCAAAGCAAAGGGTTAAATTTGCCTGAATTGACCGGGCCGGCAGAATCGGCAACCCGTACTCTTTCCGCAGCCGCGCTGCCAGCCGTTCTCCACCTGGAACATCGATGATCAGATTGCGCACCACAGGACATAGCTGATGCGCCGCCAACGCCATGTCCGGGGTTTCCCGTCTTCCGCTCAACCGGAGGACTGCCTGCTCTGCTTGAATTCCAGCCGCTTCCATCGACGCTTTCACCCAGGCTGGGGCCAACATGCACCGAAGTGCCTGTGTTTCCACCGGGCGCAAACCGGCCTGCATCAAAATCGGCCACCACGCAAACCGGGGCGGTGTCAATACCCGCGTCACCCGATGCTTATTCAACAGACGTACACCTTTCCTGACTCGGCGTTCCTGTCCCCGCATTCGTTCCGGCAGATACAACACCAGAAGTGGCAGCCCCAAAATCAGTTCTTGCTCCAATCGGATTTTGCGCTCCTCACTCCAGCGTATCCATCCCAGCATATTGCACCTCCTGCTCTACCACTAGTTTATGCATCCATCCGGCGGAACAGAAGAACGCGCCCCATAAGTGAGGCGCGTTACAACACATTTATTCGGTCAGCGCGGTGATTGCCGCTTCCAGTTGATTGTCTTCCGGTCCGGTCAGTTCCACCACGATATCCGGGGTAATACCCACGCCGATCAAAGATTCCCCCGAGCCGGTGTAGTAAGTCTTGGTGGAGATATTCAGTGCCCGACCACCGGGCAATGCAAGTGTCTTTTGGGAATATCCTTTACCACAGGTAGGCTGACCAATGATAGGTGCCCCTACGCTCTCCCGCAGCTGGGCCGCAAAGAATTCCGCGGCACTGTACGAATCTTCATTGACCAACACCGCCATGGGTACGTCTACACAGTCAGCATCCGACTTAGTTACCCTGTTAGGCCCGGAACTGTTTCCGCTCTGGAATATAATCCCCTCAGGCAGCAGATAATCCAGCAGGTCGAGCAATTCTTCCACATAGCCACCGGGATTACTTCGCATATCAAACAGGAGTGAAGTCGCACCCTGATCCAGAAGATCTTCCACTGCGTTCTTGACATGATCCGCAGAACCTTTATAGAAATTGGCCAGATCAATATAACCCACACCATCTTCCAACAGCTCATAGGCCACAGGATCGCTCTCAATGCGTGCACGGGTAATGGTCACATCACGGGATACTCCATTCGCATCCAAGACGGTCAAGATAACTTGTGTCCCCTCTTCGCCCTGAATATAGGAGGTTCCATTGGCTGCGTTCTCGCCGGTTAGGTCCTTTCCGTCCGCAGCAGTAATGATCTCACCGGGCAGTAGACCGGCTGCTTCGGCCGGGCCACCTTCGGTCACGCCCTGAATGTGGAGTCCGTCCTCCTCGTAGGTAATGGTCACACCGATACCCACATAGGCATTGCTGCGGCGCAGCTTGGACGCTTCGTAGCTTTCTGCATCCATGTAATAGGACCAGCGGTCACCCAAAGAATCCACCATTGCCTCCAGTGCGGCATCGGTCATAACATCTTCGTCATAATCACCCACAAACATGGTGTTGATATAGGCGGCACCGGCCGCAATCGCCAGTCCGGAAGACCCCAGCAGCAGCCAGGCTGCAAGGGCAACGGCCCCCAAGGTGACAATCACCGTGAGAGCCGCAGTAATGATAATGGAACGAAGTCTGAAACGCTTTGTTTTCTTCATCATAACACCTTTAGGGTTTGAATGAGCTGCCGTCCGTTGTCCAGAAGGTCATACTCGAATAATAGGTCAGCGCATCTACACGGGTACCGTTCACACGAATCTCATAATGCAGATGATTGCCGGTGGAAGAACCGGTGGATCCCACGTAGCCAAGGACTTGTCCCTGGGTCACAGTCTGCCCTTCCTGAACAGCACGCTTGGACATATGAGCATATAGGGTGGTCGTTCCGTTATCGTGCAGGACTGTCACATAATTTCCATAGGAACTGTTGTAGGTGGAGGTCATGACCACACCGCCGCGAGCAGCCTTGATTTTGGTGCCGTAGGAGGCACGTACATCGGTACCGCCATGATTACCTGCAATGCCGGTAATCGGATGCTTACGAGGTCCAAAGAACGAGGTGATGACATAACAGCCATCCAGGGGCCAGATGTAGCCGGAACCGTAATTGATTTGAATCTTGCTCTGTGCGATCTGCCGTTCCAGTTCCTTCTGTTTTTCAGCAATTTCCTTATCCATCGCGGCAGATGCAGCTTCCAAGTCATTGATCTTACTCTCATAAACGTCCTGCTTGGCCTGCAGTTCGGCCAGCAACGCGTCAATGGTAGCCATCTTTGCTTTCAGCTCTGCATTCTGGGCCTCCAAGGCCTCCTTGGCAGACACCTGCTCCGCACGGGAAGTTTCCAATGCAGCCTTGGCTTCTTCCACCGCAATGCGAGCCTGTTCCAACGCATCCCTGACCGCGTTGTCATACTCCACTACTTCGCTGATCATCATGGCACGATCCAACAAGTCGGTAAAATCGGCTGCATCGAAAAGAATCTGCCAATAAGTTGCAGTTCCCTGCTCTTCCATAATGCGTACACGCTGGCAGAAGGCCTCAAAGTGCTCCGCCTCCTCTTCCTGTGCAGCCGCCAGATTGGCTTCCTCCTGCACAATCAGTTCGTCATACTTGGCAATCAGCGTTTCCGTGTTTGTGATTTGATCATACACCACGCCGATTTCCCGTTCCACAACCAGCTTTTTATCCAGCGCACTGTCGATCTCATTCTCCAGTGCAGTCAACTCTTTATTCAGGTTCTTCTTCTGCTGTGCCAAAGATGCAGCGGAGTCTTTGAGCTTGTCGATCTCCGCCTGAGTCACAGTGGCACTGGCCGTAGCTCCCAAAATCATCGTAATCATGGGCAGAAGCATTAAAAGTGCCAAAAACAACGCCAACGCAGCAATAATTTTCTTTTGGTGCTTACGGAAAAATTTCATAGTTGCCTCCTCAGCAAATCATACCTGAAGGAACTTGCGGATCGCTAACAAAGAACCGCCTACGCCAATAACAAACCCGGCACCGCCAAAAATCGCAAGCACCCATGTGCGCAGCTGCTCAAATGCGATAATCTCAACAAAAGACAGAACACTTCCTCCCGATAGGGCATTATCAATCAAGGTATACACACCCCACTGCAGGAAAAAGGCGATTCCGGCGCCCAACAGCCCAAGGATCAAACCCTCAAACACAAACGGCCAGCGGATAAACCCATTGGTAGCACCGCACATTTTCATGATGGCAATTTCTTCTCTTCGGGTGAAGGTAGCCAGCTTAATCGTATTCGAAATAATAAACAGTGACATGAAGAACAGGACGGCGATCAAAATCAAAGCCATACCGCCGGCTACATTGCGGGCCGCAACAAAGCCCTCCGCCACTTCAAAAGCAGCGTTGTAATCGGCCACCGCAGACAGGCTGGCTACGCGGCTCACAGTATCTTCCAGCTGCTCAATATCGAATACATGAATGTAAAAACGGTGGCGAAATGTAGATGTGGGCACTCCCTCGAACATTGCATCGCCCTGCTTTTGAATAAACGACTCGCCCGCTTCTTCCCTCGTCATGAATGTAACTTCAGACACATTGGCAATTGCCTCAATTTTAGGTTGAAGTGCCCGAGCCTCCTCCTCGCTCAAGCTTTCATCGATGTAGACCACGAATTCATTTTCATCTTCCAACCTGGTCAGGTTGTGATCCAGATTTATAGCCACCAAAGAGAAGGTTCCCATAATCAACAGACAGGCTACGATCATACACACCGACGCAAAGGACATAAATCCGTGGGTAAAAAGAGAGCGAAAGCCTTCCTTGATATAATATCCAATATTAATTCGTTTCATTGCCGTAGTACCCACCCGTTTCATCGCTGATAATGTTTCCGTTTTCAATCGAGATCACGCGCTTTGCAAATCGGTCTACCAACGCCTTTTCGTGTGTCACCACAAGCATGGTCGTTCCCAACTCGTTGATTTTCTCCAGAAGCATCATGATTTCCAGCGAACGTTCCGGATCAAGATTTCCGGTAGGCTCGTCTGCAATGATCATCTGAGGATTGTTGACCAATGCGCGGGCAATGGCTACACGCTGCTGCTCGCCGCCGGAAAGCTGAGAGGGCAAACGATCGTCCTTTCCCTTTAAATCAACCAGATCCAGCACATAAGCAATGCGTTTACGAATCTCCTTGGGGGATGCCCCTACTGCACGCATGGCAAAAACCAGGTTCTCATAAACCGTCTTTTTCTCAATCAGCCGGAAATCCTGAAAAATGACGCCCAGAGTACGGCGCATACCGGGAACCTGGCGAGGACGAATGGTATTCAGGTTGTATCCGTTCACCATAATTCGCCCCTCGCTGGGAGCAACCTCAGCCGTAAGCAGCTTGATAATCGTGGACTTACCGGAACCGGACGGTCCAACCAGAAACGCAAACTCTCCATCGTCGATACGCATGGACACTCCGTTCAGCGCCTTTGTTCCGTTGTCGTATTCCTTTTTGATATCAATCAAACGAATCATAAAATAACCTCACTGAAACCATACTGAAAACAGGTTCCCAAAACACACGAAAAAACGGGGCTGCGGACTGCCGCATTGGCGCAGCAGTCCGCCTTCCTCGTTTGTTGTTTCACATTCGTTTCATATCCGTTTCCGGGGGGATAAAGCTAAACGATACTTAAAATTCAATTCCGCGTGAGACCAGATATTTCTTGACCATCAACGCCACCTTGAACGTAATGGCATCGTCAAACTCACGCAGATCCAAACCAGTCAATTTCTTGATTTTTTCCAGACGGTAGACCAGAGTATTGCGATGGACAAAGAGCTTTCGTGCCGTCTCAGACACATTCAAATTGTTTTCAAAGAACTTATTGATCGTAAAGAGAGTCTCCGCATCCAACGAACTAATGGGATTCTTCTTGAACACTTCCTGGAGGAACATCTCACACAGAGTGGTAGGCAACTGATAAATCAGTCGGCCAATACCAAGATTTTCATAGTTAATAATGGCCTTTTCGGTATCAAACACCTTACCGACTTCGATTGCCACCTGTGCCTCTTTATAAGCACGAGCCAAATCACGAATATGCCCCACGACGGTACCGATACCGATAACCACTTTCAAACCGAACTCGGAAGACAATGCATCTTCGATCTGCTTGGCAACTTTATACAGGTCACGAGCTTCCACCCCTACGGGCAACTGCTTGATAACCACAATATCAGTTTCGCTGACCGACAGGACAAAGTCAGCCTGCTTATCCGGGAACAAAGCCTGTACTGCATCCATGGCAGCCATTTCAATATTGCCGATTTGACGAACCAGAAGAACAGCACGCGGAGCCTCAATCTGGAAATGCAGCTCCTTGGCACGGACATAAATGTCACCCATCAGCACGTTGTCAGAAATGACGCTCTTGATAAAGGTGGCACGGTCATGCTTTTCTTCATAGTAAGCCTTTGCACCATTCAATGCCACAGTAGCCATAGCACAAACCAATGCTGCACGCTCATCAACACCGCAAACAAAAGCAGCATAATCATACTGTGTCCCCATGCTGGCCAGCGGCTTAAATGTACGCCCGTCACAGACGGTCACATCATTCTCGTTGTCCCGAATCGCTGCCGCAGCAACGGGCCAATGCTCGCCAATCAGGGTCAACTCATTACACGCGACTACGGTTCCATCAGCATCTACGACACCTACATACCGATCTGCACATTCCTTCATCTGAAGAACAATACTCTGAAATACCCTGCTGGACATAGTGATGCCCCTTTCTTGTTACCATTTGTGCATAATTATAATGGGTTTTCAGTCGGATTTCAATAGGAAATGCAAATTTTTTTGTGAAATTTGCCGAAACAAAGCTCGCGGTGGACAGGCACACAGGGAGCTTGAACCGCCGCGTGACCAGGCTCAGAACTGTAGCCGTCGAAGCACGACCGGACACAGGATTCACCTTCCCAACGCCTTCTTCTCCTGATCCGTCAACTCTCTCCACTGTCCCAGCGCCAGATTCTCATCTAATATCAGTGGGCCCATGGTCAACCGTTTTAGATAAACCACCGGCTTGCCCCGCGCTGCCAACATCCGCTTAATTTGATGGTATTTCCCTTCCCTCAGTGTTACAAGAGCCTCATCCGGATGTTCCAAAAGCTCCATTCCCGCGCTCAGGCAGGTATAGCCGTCCGCCAGGGTCATACCAGCAGCAAAGGCCTCCACATCTTCTTGATTCAGCGTTCCATCCACCCTCACAAAATAAGTCTTGTCCACATGTTTCTTGGGGGACAGCAATTCGTGCGCCAGCACACCGTCGTTGGTCAGCAGCAAAAGGCCTTCCGTGTCCTTGTCCAGACGTCCTGCCGGAAACAGGCCGACCCTGCGAAGATGCTCGGGCAGGAGTTCCAGCACCGTCTGCTGCTTCGGGTCATCTGTGGCGGAAATATATCCGTCCGGCTTATGAAGCATCAGATAATACATTCCGCCGCAGTAGACGCTTTCCCCATCTACTGTAATGGCGGCATCCGGCTCATATTTTTCCTCCGGCCGGGTCACGACCGTTCCATTGGCGGTGACGCGCCTCATGCGCACCAGATCCTTGACCTCTTTTCGGCTCCATCGGCCGGTGCCGGCCAGCAGCTTGTCCAGTCGTTCCATGCCTCTACTCCTTCGCAAATGTTGTCTTTGGATTGATTTTATCATACTTTACCGCAAAAAGACATAGAGATAAAACAAGAAAGGAGCGTGGCGCTGTGTTTATTTTTACTGCGCGGTTAAACAGACGGCGGTTGGCCGCCGGAGCAGCTGCCCTGATATTGCTGTGCGGCACCGCTCTGGCTGTCAGCAGTCGTAACGACAAACCCAGTGTAGATGCCGCAGCCTCCGTTGAGGCTTCCAGAAAAGTCAAAACAAATGAAGATAAAATCGCCTATCTGGAACGTTTCGGATGGCAGGTCAACCCGGAACCTCTTGCCGTGGAAGAGCTTCTGATCCCAGAGAAATTTGACGATACCTACACAGAATATTTGGAACTTCAGAGTTCTCAGGGATTTGATCTGTCGGAATGCTGCGGTAAGCGGGTCAAGCGCTACACATATGAAATCACCAATTACCCCACTGGCGAAACCGGGGTTCAGATTTCCCTTCTGGTCTATAAAAACAAGGTAGTCGGCGGTGAAGTTCTTTCCGCTCAGCTTGACGGGTTTATCCACGGATTGGAAATGCCTACATGAAACACAGGCGCTGTGCTCATCAAAGCACAGCGCCTGTTCATTCAAAGTTATATTACTGTTGCACCATGTGGACATTCAGGTGCGGGTAGGTCATTTCCACACCGGCCTTATCGAAAGCCGCCTTGACTTGCTCCAGCATGTCATAATAAACCGTCCAGTAATCCTGGGTCGCGCACCAAACGCGCATGGAATACTGGATGGACGACTCGCCGTACTTAGACACCCGTACCGAAGGTTCAGGCGTGACCAACGTCAGCGCATGGGCACCCATGACCTCAGTGATAGCCGCCTTCACCGTCTCCACCGGCGTGTTGTACGAGACAGAAAACGTCAAATCTACACGACGCTCGGACTCCGCCGTATAGTTAATGATCTTTTCAGCAGATATCTGGCTGTTCGGAACCAGGATCAGCTTATTGTCCCCAGTATTAATTCGAGTGTAGAAAACACCGATCTCATTTACAACCCCTTCAATGCCACCGGCTTCAACATAGTCACCTACCTTGAAAGGTTTGGATGTCAACACCTGGATGCCACCCGCCACGTTGGACAGGCCGTTCTGAACTGCCAAAGAAACGGCCAAGCCAAACACTGACAGAACTGCGACCAGAGAGGTCACCGGAATATCCAATGAACCGGCCACAATCAGAACCGTAATAAAGATCAATATTACTTTGACTATTGTTCTGATAAACGTATGTAAGCTGCGCTCAATTTCGGTTCGTTCCAGCATTCTGTCAACCATTTTAAGCAAAATCTTTACCAAAATCAGGCAAATGACCAACAGAAAAACAGCAGACAAAATATTATCCAAAGTAATTCCTGCCAGATCAATTTCCTCCAGCGTGGAGAGGGTTTCTGCAATATCCATCAAATCACTTCCTTTTTCGGTATTGTACCAATTCATTCCAAGGAAGGCAAGTAAACAGTTGTTTATTTTCTCTGCCCTCTCTCCAAAAAACAAAAGAAATCCGCTGCGACTGCAGCGGATTTCTTTGAGAGCAATTAATTACTCGTTGATCTCGATAACGACGCCGGAACCGACGGTACGGCCACCCTCACGGATAGCGAAACGCAGGCC
>CAZDXX010000043.1:0-9977 GCA_964509595.1 uncultured Oscillospiraceae bacterium | reverse complement strand
CATTGCAAATACCCTCTCTTTGACTTCCCAGGTCCGGAAAAAACAGACAATGCTGGGATAAAAATATTGCGTTCAGCTTTCGCTGACTTCGCCAGATGAAAAGTGCTGTGCCAACTTGCGCCGGATACGCTGGACAGCGTTGTCCACCGATTTCGGGGACCTGTTGACCTGAGATGCAATCTCTTGATAAGAGAGACCTTCTAAATAGTAACTCAGGACATTTGCTTCGAAACCGGACAATTGACCTTTTGCAGTGTCCAGATGCTCCTGCAGTTCTTCCCTGTTAATCAACAAATCTTCGGGGTTTTTCTGCGGAAGGCCTATGGCCATAGAGGGAACAAAATCGGCAATCCCGTCAAAAGAGGGGGTTTCGAATGAGATATAACTGTTTAATGGAGTATGCTTTCCGCTAGCTGCAGATTTAACAGCAGAAATTAATCTGCTTTTGATGCAAATCTCTGCAAAAGTGCGAAAAGATGCGGATTTTTCAGGCTGAAATGAGCGAATGGCGGAAAGTAAACCCAACATACCTTCTTGGATCAAATCCTCGCTATCGCCACCTGCCAAGAAATACGGACGCGCACAAACACGCACCAAGCGATTGTACCGCATCACAAGAACTTCCTCTGCAATGCGGTTGCCTGATGCGGCGCTCTCACATAATGCTTCATCCGAGGATGTATTGTCGATGTTGGAAATTCGATCCATATAAGGAAAACTCCTTAGAACATTATAACTGCATGTTTGGTGAAATGTCAATAGTATATGCAATTTATTTTGCAAAAACTATATGTTTTTTATGAATTCTGCCAAATTAATTGCACATTGCTCAGCTAAGGAAGGTTCTTTGCCTTCCACCATAACACGAATCAATGCCTCTGTACCGGAAGGACGAACCAAAACGCGACCTTCGCCCGCAAGTGCGGCCTCTTCCCTTTTGATTTCCTCTGCCAATGATACGTCCGACATGATTTTTGCTTTCATAGCATTGTCAGATACAGGAACATTAATCAAATACTGAGGATATTTTTTGCACTCAGCAAAGAGCTCAGATGCCTTGAGTCCGGATTCGCGCAGATCCTGCAAGATTTGCAACGCCGTCAACTCGCCATCGCCAGTAGTGGAAAATTCACGGAAAATCATGTGACCGGACTGTTCTCCACCCAATATATATCCGCATTCTTCCATCTTCTCCAGCACATGACGATCGCCCACGTCAGTAGCCAAGAACTTCATTTTATTGTCTTTTGCAAACAAACGCAGGCCCAAATTGGACATGACCGTCGCGACAATTGCGTTATCTGGCAACTTATTTTTTTTCATCAGACTGCGGCCACAAATCGCCATAATTTTATCGCCATCGATTTCATTACCAGTTTCATCTACAGCAAGACAACGATCTGCATCACCATCAAATGCGATACCAATATCATAACCACCAGCTTTGACCATGGCTGCCAGCGAAACCAAGTGGGTCGATCCACAGTTATTATTAATATTAATACCATCAGGATCAGCGTTGATCACATCTGTCTGGAGCTTAGGGAATCGATCAAACAGCCGAGCAGCAGTAGCCGATGCAGCTCCATTCGCACAGTCTACAAGAATTCGCAGGCCAGACAAGTCACTGGTAACCGTTGAAACAAGATAGTCAATATAATCCTCAGAGACCTTAGGTGCAACGTAATGCACCTGTCCGATTTCTTCGTGTGTTTTGCGAGGCACTTTGTTCGTACCGGTGAGAATAACAGCTTCAATTTTATCTTCCAGTTCATCCGAAAGCTTAAAGCCTTTCCCGTTGAAAATCTTGATGCCATTGTGCTCAAAAGGATTATGAGACGCAGAAATCACGATACCTGCATCAGCTTTTGCATCAATGGTAGCCCAAGCAACAGCAGGAGTTGGGATTGTACCGAGATCTAATACATCAGCACCTGCAGAACAAAGGCCGGCAACCAGTGACCCCTTCAAAAGATCACCGGAAATGCGTGTATCCTTGCCGATAGTAAATAAAGGTTTCCCTTCTTTTTTCTCCTCCGACAATACCAATGCGGCAGCGAGACCGACCTTATATGCCAGCTCAGCATCTAATCCTGCATTAACAACTCCGCGAATACCGTCGGTTCCAAATAATTTACCCATAATATAAAAACCTCGCTTTGTCAGATACTCAATTGTTCCATACCCATATTACCAGGAACGGCCAGCCCAAGATGTTCATATGCCTTTCGAGTAACACAGCGGCCACGAGGAGTGCGTGTTAAAAAGCCCATTTGCATCAGATACGGTTCGTAAACATCTTCCAGAGTAATAGCTTCTTCGTTGATTGTGGCGGCCAAAGTGTCGAGGCCGACAGGCCCCCCTCCATAATTCGAAATAATGCTATTCAACATACGTCGATCAACAGCATCCAATCCCAAATAGTCTACTTCCAGCGCTGACAACGCTGCATCCGCAACATCGCGAGTAATAACACCGCCAGCCATAACCTGAGCAAAATCGCGTACACGACGAAGCATTCGATTTGCGATTCGAGGGGTACCGCGAGAGCGTCGTGCAATTTCCATGGCACCCGTTTCCTCGATGGGAACATTCAAAATTCCTGCACTGCGAGTTACAATGAGAGCCAATTCTTCCGGAGTATATAATTCCAGCCGCAATGTAACACCAAAGCGATCACGCAGAGGCGCAGACAATTGCCCGGCCCGAGTCGTTGCTCCAATCAGCGTAAACTTAGGCAGATCCAGTCGAATCGAATTCGCAGAAGGTCCCTTGCCGATAATAATATCGATAGCATAGTCCTCCATAGCTGGATAAAGAATTTCTTCAACAGATCGATTCAAGCGATGTATCTCATCAACGAACAAAATATCGTTTTCGTTCAGGTTTGTCAAAAGTGCTGCCAAATCTCCCGGTTTCTCGATCGCAGGACCCGAAGTGATGCGAATGTTGACGCCCATTTCGTTGGCAATAATTCCACTAAGCGTTGTCTTGCCAAGTCCTGGAGGACCATGAAGCAAAACGTGATCCAGCGGCTCGTTACGCATTTTAGCCGCTTGGATAAACACATCCAAATTGCCCTTAGCCTTTTGCTGCCCAATATATTCATTTAATGTTTTTGGGCGTAAAGACCCCTCGTTTTCATCATCTCTGGTTAAAGATGTCGTTACCAGTGGCTCCTGAGTTTCAAAGCTCTCCTCAGAAAAGTCGATACTCATTTCACTTCACCATCTTTTTCAACGCTTGTTTAATAACGGCTTCCAAAGACATCTCCTCGACGGAAATACCTTTCAGTGCCTCGTTAATTTCAGCGGCTCCGTACCCTAACACAGCCAAAGCCGCAGCCGCTTCGCTGGCCTTATTCTCCGGGATCACCGTCACACCGGTGCCAACATAGCTTTCGCCAGCAGGAACATTGATTTGACCTTTTGCAAGTTTATCTTTCAGCTCAAGAATTACACGCTGTGCAATTTTCTTGCCGACACCAGGCGCACCGGTCAAAGCTTTTTCATTTCCGGTTATAATTGCCGTTGCTAATTGTTCCGGAGAAACCGATGAGAGAATCGCAAGAGCGGCTTTGGGGCCAACGCCGGAAACACCAATCAACATTTGGAAGCAATTTAACTCATTTTCGCTTGCAAAACCATATAACTCGAAAAGTTCTTCTCTCACATGTAGATAAGTGTATAACTTTGCCTTCTCTCCCCTTTTTAATGAAGCCAGAGTATAATTTGTTGTTTTGCAGGCATATCCCACACCGGCACAGTCAATAACCGCTAAATAAGGCCCTGTATGTGTAACAACGCCATTCAAATAATAAAACATATCTTAACCTCGGTTCAATAAAGAAGTAGAGCTTCTTGCGTGACAAAGCGCAATAGCAACTGCATCAGCTGCGTCATCAGGCTTAGGTACTGATTTCAAATTCAGAAGGCGTTTTGTCATGTCCATAACTTGATTTTTTTCTGCTTTTCCATAACCGACAACTGCCATCTTGACCTGAGAAGGATCATACTCATAGATCGGAACGCCGTGACGTTCCGCTGTCATCAGAATTACACCGCGAGCTTGCGCTACACCGATTCCTGTAGTTACGTTGTTTCCAAAATACAAACGTTCTACCGCCATTGCATCGGGATGAAACTGACATATCAATTCATCCAAATCATCTGCAATTTGAAGTAGCCGCTTGGACAACGGCAATCCAGCGGGAGTATTTATTGCGCCACAAGCCAAAAGGGACTGACCGCTTCGCTCGCTGAGCAAAACGCCAAAGCCGACAATGGCGTAGCCAGGATCAATACCTAAAATGACCAACAGCACTTCTCCCTCCTTTTCAAATTCATTTTATTGTAACACGCCAAATGAAACAGCGCAACACTACGCTTGCTTTTTTTCCGATCGATTGTATAATGAATTTAACAGAATAAAAAGGAGTCAACAACTATGAAAAATGTTATTTCAGCCTCCGATGCACCTGCTGCTATCGGGCCTTACTCTCACGCAATCGCTGTCGATGATTTCTTGTTTACATCCGGCCAAATCGCTCTGAATCCTGAAACCGGAAAAATTGTTGGCGATACAATTGAAGCACAAACCGAACAAGTTCTTAAAAACCTGGAGGCTGTTCTTGCTGCAAACAACATGACTTTTTCCAACGTGATCAAGACAACCGTGTTTTTGACTGATTTAGCTGACTTTGCTACGGTAAACAGTATCTACGCAACTCGCTTCCCTTCTGATTCTCCCGCCCGTTCTTGTGTCCAGGTCGCAGGGCTCCCCGGCGGCTCTAAAATCGAAATCGAACTGGTCGCACATAAGTAAGTTATGGATAAGCTGATTATGCTCGGAACCGGTCATGCAATGACAACGAAATGCTTCAACACCTGCTTTGTGTACGAAAACGAGTATGGAAAAATGCTTGTTGATACCGGAGGTGGACAGCAGTTGGTAGGACAGCTGCGTGCTGCCGGAATAAATGCAGATGAGATCAATTATGTTTTTATCTCTCACCGCCATACCGACCATCTTCTTGGGCTGCCGTGGTTTATACGTATGCGTTTAAGAAATCTGTCGCAAAAACCTCTTGAGATTTTTGCGCATGAAGACCTTTGCCGGGATGCGAAACAAATCCTTTTTGCTTTGTTTCCTGAACTTGAGCAAGAACTCGGACATGGTCTGATTTTTCACGCAGTACAACATGGTGAAGAGCTTTCGGTGTGCGGACGTAAGTTTCGCTTTTATGACACGCGATGTAAACGCTGCAAGCAATTTGGTTTTGTTTTGACTTTGAAAAGTGGCGGAACATTTGTGTTCAACGGAGATGTACCGTTTCACGAAGAAAACAGATCGTTGATGCAGAATGCCGAATATCTTATGCATGAAGCGTTTGCGCTATCCAATCAATTGAAGCAGAACCCCAACGGACACTCATCGGTGGCACAAACGGCAAAACACGCCTGCGATCTCTGTGCCAAAACTCTTATTGTTGTTCATGGCAGCGATCACGATTTGCCAATGCGTCAAAAGCAATATACACAGGAAGCGTCTCAATTTTTTGAAGGTGCAATACTTGTTCCTTACGATTTGGATATAATCGATTTGTGAATATGTTATGTAAAAACGGCTTCAACCCATTCGAGGGTTGAAGCCGTTTAATAATTTCAGGCTCTAGGATGAGCTTTTGCATAAACATCTTTTAATTTCTGGCCAACAACTTGAGTATAAATCTGAGTCGAAGAAATATCCGCGTGACCAAGCATCTCTTGAATCGAACGCAAATCGGCACCATTTTCAAGAAGATGTGCTGCAAACGAATGTCGAAGTGTATGCGGAGTGATTTCTTTTTTTATACCAGCTTTCTCCTGATAGTACTTAATGATTTTCCAAAAGCCTTGACGAGACATTCTGCGACCGTTGAGATTTACAAAAAGCGCCTGCTCATCCGGCTGTTCGATCATCTGCGGACGAACTTTTTCAACATACTCCGCCAATGCATGTACAGCAGAAGGATACAACGGAATCAAGCGTTCTTTCCCTCGACTCTCGCAGCGAATAACGCTGGCATATAAATTCAAGTTGCTTAAATCCAAATTGATAAGTTCAGAAACACGAATACCTGTTGCATAAAGTAACTCCAACATAGCTTTATCCCGGTATCCTTTGGCGTCCGTACAATCAGGCTGCTCCAGAAAAAGATCGACCTCTTTACTGGTTAAAATCTGCGGCAACTTACGCTCAGCTTTGATCGATGTAATACCCTTTGCAGGATTGGTAGTAACAACACCCGAAATCATAAGATAGGTATAGAAAGATTTCAATGACGCAATATTTCGCGTAATTGTAGCTTGTGATTTCCCGTGAGCCGTCAAATACTTGACATATTGTTCCATAGTGCGCTGATTGACCTGCTCAACACTTAAATCGATCGCCAAAAGGTAGCTTAGGAATTGTTTCACATCTCGTAAATAAGAACAAAGGGTATTTGCAGCAGCTTTTTTTTCTGAATTCAACCACTTTTCATAACCCGGTAAATAACCCATTTCCTAAGACCTCCTCTCCACCATATTTCAACTAAACATAAAAGCCGCAAGCGGCTTCATTAAAATCGGAACAAAGTGATATTCCAAAAAACAACACAAACATAGAACCACTGCACATATACCGCAGTGCAACAACATTCCGCGATCAAATCGCAAACGTTTACGCCCTTCCCCCATCAGACGTCCAGCTATTAAACCAGAAAACAAAAAACCGTGTACACCCAAAACGAATAATACTGGTATATTAAGTAATCCTGTAAAGCCAAACAATGTAAAAGCAAGTGTAAGTCCTGAAGTGCCTAAAACCCGAAAAAATGAAGCAATTGAAAAAGACAACAAGAAAGCGCGGACAAGAAAAAGCACAGGAATTGCAAACAATCCAAGCGGAGTAACGCTCAGCACAAGAATAAATAACGGCCATCGAAACGTTTCCCACACCAAAGATGGTACACTTGGTTGAGTTGACTCTCCTGAATTAACAACAGTTAAATATTTTTCAAAAAACTCTTCGAGAGCAACCTCACCATTTCCTCCGACTTGATTAACCAGAACACATCCGGCAATGCCGCCAACAAGGAAAGCAACAGATAAAATAAATAGTACAGCAGTACCTCCGGAGGAAGGTAAGTCAAAAACTTTTAAAACACGCTTTTTCATAGAGCTCACCTCTCAACAGCCTATGAAAAAGAGGGACAAGTTAGAAGGGAACTATTTGCCGAGTTCCTTCGAACGCCGCGTGCATCGAGTCATTGCGTCAGCCAAGAGTCCTTCAAAGTCATGATCATCAAAAGCGGTCAACGCCGCAAGCGTAGTGCCCCCCGGAGAACAAACTTGCCGGGTCAAATCACCGGCCGTCTTTCCGGAGCGCAAAAGCATTTCTGCAGAACCTTTCATTGCAGATGCAGCTAACTCTAATGCAACCCGAGAATCCATTCCCTGCCCACAAGCCCAATTGACCATTGCATCAGCCATTCGGAAGAAAAAAGCAGGCGAGGAACCACTAACAGGTATTACATCATCCATTTGGGACTCGGGAATCACCGCAACAGAGCCTGCAGAAGCAAAAATATCGCAAACAAGTTGAAATAATTCCACCGGAACATCGGGCGCTTCTGCAATAGCGGTTGCCCCCATTCCCAACTGAAGAGGAGTATTGGGCATAACTCGAATAATACGACAATCAGATAAACGGCGCCCAATCCATTCGCAGGAAATACCGGCAGCGATTGAAACAAAGCATTTGTTTTTACAACGATCAACGATATCGGCCAAAACCTGCTCATACATCTGAGGTTTCACGGCAAGGATTATCAAGTCAGCAAAATCAACCACATCACGGTTTTCGCAAGTAACGCGAACCCCCAAGGAACGAGGGTGCTCAAGCTTTTCAGTGTGAGGATTTGAAATCATAATGTTTTCAGGCATAAACAACTTCTTGGCTACGACTCCATCTAAAATCGCAGTTGCCATATTACCTGCTCCGATAAAACCTAAACGCATTTCGAACAAAGCCATAGCCTCCTAAAAAGCGAGTGAGTATAATATAGACCTTTCGGTAAAATTTAGCAAGAGAAAAGCGACGATTTTGTGAAACTTTTTTCGTTATGTAATATTATTATGTAAATAATATTATGTAAACCGTGCAAACTCAGAAAGAGAGCGTCCCCAGCAGGAACGCCCTCTCTTAATACATGTTGTGCTGCATTGCTCTTTGCTGCGCAACATGTTGATTCTGCGTGATTACAAGGTGTAAACACTCGAGAGGAGCAAATTAATCTCCCATTCCCGCATCAATCGCTTTCAATGCAATTGCGCATTCAAGACGTTTACGCTGCATAGCACAACCGACCTCGTTCGGCTTTTTTATGTCACCGTTGACAAGCAAATTGGATGCGCTGCACCCACCGCTGCAATAGAAACGAGCCCAGCATTCTTTGCATTCTTCTCTAGTGTAAACATTCAATCCGGCAAATTTGCGAGCCAAGGTCATATCGAAACTACCGTCATGCACATCACCCATCTTGTAATCTTCGTTGCCAACAAATTGATGACAGGGATAGATATGACCTTCAGGCGTCACTGCGATATACTCACATCCGGCGCCGCAACCACGCAAACGCTTAATTACACAAGGACCTTGTGCAAGATCCACATTAAAATGGAAGAAATTAACCTCTTCCCTTCTGCCTTTCAACGCTTCTGCCAGCTTCTCGTACTCTGCCAGCACAACAGGTAAATCTTCCTCACGAATGGCCCATTCAGAATCCGGTTCACCAACGGCAGGTTCTACAGACACACTGCGGAACCCCTGATCGGCAATATGGAGTACATCAGCTGCAAAGTCCAGGTTTTTACGAGTAAACGTTCCACGCAGATAAAAATCCTTATCTCCACGGCCCTCAACCAACTTTTTAAACTTTGGCATGATAACGTCGTAACTGCCCTTTCCGCTCACGGTCACACGCATGTTATCGTTGACTTCAGGTCTGCCATCAAGCGAAAGAACACAATTGGACATTTCCTGATTGATATACTCGATATTTTCCTCATTGAGCAGCATGCCATTAGTCGTCATCGTAAAACGGAAACACTTGCCGGCTTCCTTCTCGATAGAACGTGCATAGTCAACTGTTGCTTTCACGGTTTCCATCGCCAGCAAAGGTTCGCCGCCAAAGAAGTCTACCTCGATGTTTCGACGACTGCCAGAACGAGCAATCACAAAATCAATTGCAGCCTTCGCGGTCTCAACATCCATATTAATGCGGCGTCCGGTTCCGAAGTCGCCAGTCGATGCAAAACAGTACTTGCACCGCAAATTACAGTCGTGAGAAACGTGCAGACACAGAGCTTTGATCGGTGCGTCTTTTTGCATCGCTGCAGCTGCCTCTGGATCAATATAATCATCATCGGTAAAAAGCAAACCTTCCTGCTGCAGCTCCAGCAGCTCAGACCATGCTTCATCCACTACAGTTCGATCATAAGGCAACTTTTCGGCCACATCATCCGGGCAAGACATTCCCATAGGGCCATCCAACAAAGAGAGCAAGTCATACGCCGGCTTGTCCAACACATGAACAGCACCACTGTTTACATCGACCGCTACACGGACTCCCAAGGACGTAAAAGTATGTACCATTTGGTAAACTCCTCCTGACATAGAAAAAGGGTGGGAGTGTCCCACCCTCTCTCATCAAGTTTTACTTATTATTCTCACACTTCTGGTTAGCCACAGTACAAGAAGTCTTGCATGCAGACTGGCAAGAAGTCTGGCATTCGCCGCAGCCGCCGTGAGCAGCGCTCTTCTTCAGAGTAGCGCCGTTAAGGGTCTTAGTATGCTTCATGTAATTCCCCTCCTATGTGATATTTTAAGTTATTATACCATTCTATTTTTGCTTTTGCAATTACTTTCGTCTTTTTTTCTTTCGTTTTCCACCC
>CAZDXX010000042.1:0-10075 GCA_964509595.1 uncultured Oscillospiraceae bacterium | reverse complement strand
CTTGGGTGCAGGTCACCGCGGTGGACAGGGAGATACCATCATTCTGGAAAGCTGCGAATACTGCAACTCTTTTCTTTCCTTTTTCCCCACCGTGGCAGTTATCCTAAACGTTGAAGCTGACCATTTGGACTTCTTCCACGACCTGGAGGATGTGGAGCACTCTTTCCGTCACTTCGCCGATCTGGTGCCCGAGGACGGTATGATCGTTGCCAACGCAGAAGACGAAAACACCATGCACACTCTGGAAGGTATCGACCGTCCCATGCTCACCTTCGGCGTGGAGTTGGGCGATGTTCGTACCGCCAACCTGACTTGGGCCCACGGACTGCCTACCTTTGATGTGATTTGCCGCGGTGAGTCATACGCACATGTTTCCCTGAATGTTCCCGGTATGCACAATTTGAAAAATGCTTTGGCCGCTGCAGCCTCTGCCTATGCACTCGGCGTTCCCGCATGCGCGGTCGAAAAAGGCCTGGCCTCCTTCCAAGGCGCCAGCCGCCGCTTTGAGCACAAGGGCACTTACAACGGCGCGGAGATCTATGACGACTACGCCCACCATCCCGGAGAGCTGAAGGCTCTGCTGGAAGCTGCCGCAACACTGGGCTATGACCGAATCATTTGTGCCTTCCAGCCCCATACCTACACCCGCACAAAAGCCCTGTTTGACGATTTCGTCAATGTTCTGAAAAAGGCTGATATGACCCTGTTGGCGGAAATTTATGCCGCCCGTGAACAAAACACCCTCGGCATCTCTTCTAAGGATCTGGTCAAAAAAATCCCAGACAGCAAATACTTCGCTACTCTGGGTGAATTGTCTGAATATCTGAAAGAAATTGCTCGACCCGGTGACCTGATCCTGACCGTTGGTGCCGGCGACATCTACACCGCAGGTGAGAAACTGGTTCCAGGCTAAATTACTCCCAATATGATTAACAGCACCGCGCATGAGCTGAAAACTCATGCGCGGTGCTGTCTTTTTACTGCGCCGATTATGCTCCTATGAACTCCAGAAATGCCTCAGCCTGTTTCTGAAGCGACTGTGCATCTGCCTCGGACAGCGTCAAAACATTCGTCACAAATGCTCCTCCTGCAGCCACACCTGTTTCTGAGGTTTCCATCACTTCAAGGCGAATGAAATTCAAAAGTTCTCTTAGCTTCGTACGGGCGCCGCTGGTCGCCGCCTTTCCTCCCGCACCGCTGATGGTCGCCTTTTTCCCTGAAACCGCGGTTCCTTTTTGAAAATTGCCAGCCTCCATGGGACGGGACAGCCAATCCAACAAATTCTTCAGTACTCCCGGATAACTGGAATTATACTCTGGAGTAAAAATCCAAATACCGTCCGCTTCCAACACTTCGTTTCTCACCCGCGCTACCGCCTCCGGAACCGGAAATTCAATGTCCTGATTCATAAACGGAACATCAGCATAATTCAAATAAGTGACCTCAGCACGGTCTGCAAGCAGCTCTGCTGCTTTCTCCGCCAGTTGACGGTTGAAAGACTGCTCCCTTAACGAGCCAACAATCATTAAAATCTTTTTCACAGGGCTTCCTCCTCGTTTTCTTAATGTTTTCTTGGTACAAGTATACCTTGCTTAAACAACTTTTTCCGTGACGTTGTCACATTTCCTTCTCCAACAAAATAAGCCTTATTCTGATTGTTTTCTCTATGGATTTTCTCTTAGTCATGTCGTATAATATGGAATACGAAAAATTACGTTTACGAAAGGAGTCCTGTTATGCTCACCGGACGCAAAAGTGGACTGCTGCTTCCCATATTCTCTCTGCCAGGCCCTTATGGAATTGGCACGTTGGGTGCCAACGCTCGTCGTTTTGTGGATTTTCTGGCAGAAGCCGGTCAGACCTGGTGGCAGATTCTGCCCTTGAATCCTCCCGGTCCCGGAAACTCTCCCTACATGTCTCCTTCTGTATTTGATGGAAACCCTTTGTTCCTTGACCCGGACATTCTGTTTGAAAAAGGTCTTATCACGAAATCGGAGTTGGAATCCTGCCTTTGGGATGATCCCGACCATGTGGATTACGATTGGCTTCGCCAGTCCCGTATCCCGTTGCTGGAAATCGCTGCGAGCCGTTCCAAGGAAAAGGCCTTTCTCCAAAAAGAATTCATGCGCCAATGGACCGCTTTGCGTACCTACGCCAATGAAAAAGGCGTTTTGATCATGGGCGACCTGCCCATTTACGTTTCTCCTGATGGAAAAGAGGTCACAGAACATCCGGCGCTGTTCCAACTGGACGAGAACGGAAAACCAGGTTGCGTTGCCGGTGTTCCCCCTGATGCCTTCTCCGAAGTGGGACAACTTTGGGGCAATCCCCTGTATAACTGGAAAGGGAATCGCAGAGGGGTTTTCGCCTGGTGGAAAAAGCGTATGAAGCATGCAGCCTCCCTTTATGACGGCATTCGAATTGACCACTTCCGCGGCTTCCACACCTACTGGTCCATCCCGGCTGAGGCTGAAGATGCCCGTGAGGGCCACTGGGAAAAGGGCCCCGGTCAGGCACTGGTCGATCATCTAATCAAAAGTGCTCCTGACATGACTATAATCGCAGAGGATTTAGGTGATTTGGATGCCGAAGTCCTGCAATTCTTCGCTGACAGCGGCCTGCCCGGCATGAAAGTGCTGATTCACGCCTTCACTCCCGGTGCAGACAGTGCCTACCTCCCCCACAACTGCGAAAAGAATGCCGTCATGTATACCGGCACCCATGATACGCCCACCTTCGTCCAATGGATGTTTGAAGAAGCTGACGAGGCGTCCCGCATCTTTGCCACCGACTATCTGGCACTACGCCAGGAGGAAGGTTACGGCTGGGGCGCTGTCCGTGGTGCCTGGGGGTCCACCTGCGCACTGGCCATCGCCCCTCTCCAGGATGTTCTGGGTCTGGGAGGCGACGCCCGTGTCAACGCACCGGGGACAAAAAGTGATTCCAATTGGAATTGGCGTGTTCGCGAGGGTGCGTTTAACAGCCATGTTTCCGGCCACCTGCGCTATCTGACTCAACTTTACAGCCGACTCTAAGCATCAAAAAATGGCTGCCGATAAACGGCAGCCATTTTTTCATTTTTGTCAGCCCTTGAAGATCGGGGACCAGATGCTCTTATCGTAGTCCTTTCCTTCCCAGGGATTGAAGGCACTGTTGAATGCAGCTGCCTTATAGGGCGATGCGGCAAACCGAGTCGTGGCAGTTTGCTCATGCAGATACTGCGGCTGAACAGGATTGATGCTATATGCCTCGGTACCGGGAGTCAGGTCAGGCAAATCGAATCTGGCCGCGGACTCCACCGTAGTATCAATAGCGGCATAAATGCCGGACAGGTTATGGATCGGATTGCCAAACGCAAACAGCACCGGAGCTGCCGGCACGGACGCGCCGGCCAGAGACACCTTGGTGTTTTCACCGACCTCGGCCAGCAAAGCGGGCAGGGTACGGTTAATCAAAGCATCACCAGAAATGAACACAAAGTCAGCCTTCATCGCCTCGGCGTAACCGGCACCCAGTTCCTTGCTCTCAGGCAGGGGCAAAACAGTCAGATCGCAACCATCCTTCAAGCCGGCCTCCAGATTGGGCAGTTCTCCGATCACCACCACGTTCTTGCCGCAAAGTTCATTCTGGAACGCAGGAGGAGCGCTCTGCGCCTTCACACGGTCAGCACGGTTATAGAACGCGTTCATGGCGGCCACACCGATGGAGGCGCGTACCAAGCTGTTCCACTTCAGGACGTTAGCCACATCACGCAGGTGCATGCCGATCATGGACTGGGCCAGCGCGTTCAGATCGACATCAGCAGCCCCCAAGGTTCGGGCAACTCCAATGTTTCCGTTGGCACGGATCGTAGTCCAAAGTTTGCCGACCACACAGCCTTCCACCCGAATGCCGGAGGGAATGCCCATGTACAGTTCATCATAGAAATTCCACATAGTATGTTCTCCCTTCCGCTCAGCGCAGGTAGAGCATCGGACGCTTCAATTCTTTTGCCTTCTCCAGAAGCTCTTCAGCTTCACCGTAGTAGATGATAGCAGCCTGACAGTGCTTCACACAGGAGGGCTTGTCGTCAAAACCGCTGGCGATGCGTTCGGCACACATGGTGCACAGGGTAGTGGGGAACGGAATATTGTCCACTTGGACGTGTCCGTCAGGGCGGGTATAAATCTGCTCAATGACCTTGATTCCCCAGGTATCCGCATCATAATTATTCTCCTGCTTACAGGCTACCGTACAGGTAAAGCAGCCCGTGCAGTATTCCACATCAAATAAAAGGCCTTTTCTTGCCATAGTAGTCATCCTCCTTCGTCACATTCCGCTCAGCGCTTCCACTCGGGCTCATCGTTGGGATGAGGATCATCGGAAGGATCGATCTTACGCAGACGGCACAAGGTAGTTTTGTAAGCACCGCCGCCGTAACCGGACTCACTCTGAGTATCCGTGGGGACCAGAATGTTGCAGTTGATATCAAACGCGCCGAAGAAGTTGGGGCCTTCACCCTGCGTCTCAGGCAGCCACCAGCCATGAGGCACGCTGACAGTACCAGGGTGCATGGAGGGATTCTCCTTGACCTTGCGCTTGATGCGGCCACGGTCATTCTCGATCCAGACCCACTCGCCGTTGTCGATGCCCAGCTGCTTCATGACGCTGGGATGAACCTCCACCAGAGGATAGGGATCGCAGGCACGCAGCCAGGGGATGTTGCGGTGCTCAGAGTGGAAGAACACAGGCGAACGCCGGCCGGTGATCATAATCAGTGGGTACTTCTTGAACAAGTCAGGGGTACGCACTTCACTCTCAGGCGGTTCCACATAGAAGGGCAGCGGATGAATCTCATACTCCTCGCCCAGGGTGGAATACAGTTCAACCTTGCCGGTGGGGGTACGGAAACCGGGCTTGCCGTCAGGACGCAGATAGCCCTTTTCATAACGGCGGTAAGGCACCGTAGAGGGAGAAGTCTCCGGATCAGGGAACTTCCAGCCGCCTTCGGCAGCCAAAGTCTCCCAAGTGTAGCCGGAGGGTGCAATACGTTCGTTGACAAAATCCTTGAAAGTGGGATACTTCTTGCGCAGGATGGGATTAAATCGCTTAGACAGTTCGAAGTTGATTTCCCAATCGCTCTTGGCCTCGCCCATTTCGATGGCAGGCTGAATCAGCTGCAGAGGCTGATACCAGGCACGGAAGCTCTCCTTTTCAGCAAAGGTAGCTGCAGGCAGAATCAGGTCGGCGCAAGCCATGGTGGTGGGGTTGTGGAACAAATCGACCACCACGTTGAACTCCATGTTCATCAAAGCCTTATAATGTTTCTTCATGTCAGCAGCCTGACCACCCAGTAGATTGGAGGTCTGGATCCAAGCCGCCTTGATGGGATAGGGATTGCCATCGATCATCTGTTGGACTGCCATGTCAGGCTGGCCCCAGGAGCGCATGTTGGCTAGGTACTTATAGCGGCTGGCGCCGATACGCTTGGCGTTGACGCGATCCAGAATATCATCACCGTACAGTTCCTTCAGTTGATCAGAGGTATATGGATACTGGGTGATGTTCCAGGCATTGCGGGCAATCACGTTGCCGCCGGGTACATCGATGTTTCCGGTAATGGCATACAGGGCGATAATGGCATTGGAAACAGAAGTAGCCTCTGGCACCTGATCGATGGGAAGACCCCAGTGGATAGCAGAGGGACTATTGGTGGCGTAGGCCTTGGTAGCCTCGTAGATCACTTCCTGCGGAATTTTGGTGATCTCAGAAACTTTGTCCAGCGTGTAGTCCTTGACGGATTCCTTCAGTTCTTCAAACCCGTAGCACCAGTTCTCCACAAACTCATGGTCATACCAGTCATTCTCGATAATCAGGTTCAGCATGCCCAGAGCCAGTGCACCGTCGGTGCCGGGGCGGATCTGCAGGAAATGCTCGGCACGGGAAGCAAAGAAATTCCAGCGCGGATCGATTACAATCAGCTTGGTTCCGCGGCGCATGCAGTCCACGATCCAGTGCCCCTGGAACGCGTCCGGGCAGCCGGATGCAGGGTTCTGTGCCCAAATCACGATGTACTTGGGCAACTCATAACGGGGATCATCAAACCGCTTCTCAAAGAACTGAGAGCAGTCGGCCACGGAGAAATCACCCATAGTAGCCACCTGCGAACACAGGCGGGGGGTATAGCAGGATTGCCCAGCCAGACCTAACTGAGTCAGGTTGGAACTTCCGTAAGAATAACACAGGAACGAGATGGGGCCGCCGATATCACGGCCGGTGCCCTGAATGAAGATGACCGATTCAGGGCCATACTCCTCCTTGATCTGATTCCACTTTTCTTCAATAGTATCATAAGCTTCATCCCAGGAAATGCGTTCGAACTGGCCGCTGCCACGGGGTCCAACACGCTTCATAGGATAAAGAATACGGTCGGGATGATTGATGTACTGCGTACAAGCCAGCAGTCTGGAGCAGGCGCGACCATTGCACCAGGGATGGTTCTCATCGCCCTCCACATGGACGATCTTATCGTCCTTCACATAGAGTTTGACACCGCAGCCGCCGTGGCAGCCGGGTCCGGGGGACCACGCAGTGGTGGTTACAACGCGGTCAAAATCGTATTTACTCATTCTTTCTCCTCCTATATGTCGCTCGGAAATCTCAGAGGTTTTTCTTATTATACAACATTATCGACTATTGACCAAGTCCAAAGTCAAGGTTTTTTGTGAAAATTTCATGAGAATTTTCTCTCACTGCATAACCTTTTCCCCATACAGCAACCCTTCTCTGCAAGCAAAAGAGCGTGCCGAGACACCTCGGCACGCTCACTGATATGCTTAAAATTCCTTACAATAGCGCAAATCGACACAAATTGTATCAGGTGGAAACGGAATATCCTGATGGGTCCCATCCCATGTAAAACCGTGTCGTTCATAGAACCGACGGGACTTTTCATTCTCCCGCAAAACAAATACATATGCTCTGGGAAATCCATCTGCCTTCAAGCGGTACAGAGCCTCTTCGATCAGAAGCCCGCCGTATCCCTTTGCTCGCTCGTCCGGATGGGAATAAAAGGAGATCACCTCTCCCCAACCTTCGTATCCGGCCGCATCAAAGTTTACAAGCTCTCCCCCACCGTGGTTTTGCACTCCGATGCGGGCAGGGCCATAGGTAATGCAGGAAACCGGAGTTTCACCTCGATACAAAAGCAAACCATGGTTGATCCCCTCTTCCGCATATCGCCGGAATGTGGTCACCCAGCGGTCATCGGTAACGTTTTCAGCCATCCAGTCGGCAGGAACAGCCCCTTCATAGGTATCTCTCCAGCCCAAAGCATGTATCAGAGACATGGCATAGAAATGCTCATCATTGGATGCTTCTACAAACCTCAGTTCTTCGCTCATACGTGTGCCGGTTCCTGCTCTTCCGCCGCCTGGCGCTCTTTTTCCTGCTTAGCCAACTGCTTGGCATTGGCCAACATCAGCTTGATGCGGTTTTCCTGATTGATCTTGGTCGCACCGGGATCATAGTCGATGGCCACGATATTGGAGTAAGGATAGTCATCCTTCAGGCGGCGAATCATACCTTTACCCACAATATGGTTGGGCAGGCAGCCGAAAGGCTGCGTACAAACAATATTGGGCACGCCGGTATGGATCAGCTCCAGCATTTCAGCGGTCAGCAACCAGCCTTCGCCCATCTTGTTGCCTTCGCCCAAATACCCCTGAATCAGCTGACGCAGATCCTCAAAGGTACCGGGCGCACGGAAACCGCCCTTATCCATGGCATCGATCATAGCCCTCTGGCATTTTTCGATGAAGCCTTTCAGCAACTGACAAATCTTTTTCTTAGCCCACAGGCCGCCGTAGATATTGACATCCACCTCACGGTTGTAAATCTTAAAGATGATAAAGTCAGTCAGCCCGGGAACAACAGGTTCTACACCTTCAGACAAAAGGAACTCTTCCAGGTTGTTGTTCCCCAGGGATGAATATTTGACATATATTTCACCAACAACGCCCACGCGCACCTTCTGTTCACCAGCCACAGGAATGGACTTGAAACGGGAAACAATGCGTTCAAAATTGGTCACCATGCTTTTGAAGGACAGGCCTCGTCCATTGTTCATCTCATTGAGCAGATACTGCATGATATTCTCGATCATGTCATCGGTCTGTCCCTTGGTGACCTCATAGGGGCGCACCTGGTTGGCACACTGCACAATGATATCGCCGTACATCATGGCAAACACTGCCTTGAGCAGGGTACCCAGCCCCATCTTAAAGCCGGGGTTCTTCTCCAAGCCAGACAGGTTCAGGGAAATGACGGGGATATATTCCATGCCAGCCTTTTCCAACGCCTTACGCAGCAGATGAATATAGTTGGAGGCGCGGCAGCCGCCGCCGGTCTGGGTAATCAGCAAAGCGACCTTGTGGGGGTCATACTTGCCGCTCTTCACCGCATCGATCAACTGGCCAATGACCAGCAGTGCAGGATAGCAGGTATCATTATGAACATATTTCAGGCCTTCTTCCACGATACCTCGATGGTTCGTGGTCAGCATCTCAACCTTGTACCCCTCGGTCTCAAAGATGCGGGCAATCAATCCAAAATGTACGGGCAGCATAGTCGGGTAGATGATGGTGTACTCCTTCTTCATCTCCTCGGTAAAAAGCAATCGCCCTGTCTTATCGTAAACTAATTCTGCCATTGTTTTGTTTCCTTTCAGCTTACTGATTTTTACGGGCATCCATAGCTGCCATCAGAGAACGAATGCGGATTTTGGCCGCACCCAAATTGTTGATGTCGTCAATCTTCAACTGGGTATACAGCTTGCCACCGTCTTCCAGAATGGAACGCATCTCGTCAGTGGTGATAGCATCGGTGCCACAGCCAAAGGATACCAGCTGCACCACCTGCATATCCGGCTGGGTACAGACGTAACGGGCTGCATTGTACATACGGCTCTGGAAGGTCCACTGATTCAACACTTTACGGGACTCATAGCCCACCAGATTACTCAAAGCATCCTCGGTAATGAGCACAAAGCCGAAAGATGTGATCATATCATTGATGCCGTGGTTGATCTCGGGGTCAATATGATAAGGTCGTCCGCAGACCACCGCGATATTGCGGCCTTCCTTACGGGCCTGCTCGATGTACCGCTGACCAGTTTCACGCAGGTCCTTCAGATAGTCCTCATAAGCAGCATATGCTGCTTCGGCAGCTGCCAGAGTTTCCTTCTTAGGTACATCAAATTCTTCAAACATATACTGGGAAATGCGCTTTTTAAAGTCTTTGCGGCGCCACAGGCCCACATAGGGATCCAGGAACTTGGTTTGCTTTAAGGACGGCATGTTGGCGGCCAGCAGCTCCGGATAGTAGGCCACCACAGGGCAGTTGTAGTGGTTGTCACCGATCTTCTCGTCGTTGTTGTAGGTCATACAGGGATACCAGATGGCATCCACACCAGCCTCCACCAGTGCCTCCAGATGACCGTGAAGCAGCTTTGCAGGATAGCAGACCGTATCAGAGGGAATGGTGCGCTGCCCCTTCAGGTACAGTTTACGGGAAGACTCAGGCGAGAGAACGACCTCAAAGTTCAGCTTGGTAAAGAATGTGTACCAGAACGGCAGGTTCTCATACATATTCAGGCCAAAAGGAATACCCATGCGACCACGAAGGCCGTTTCCGGTGCCCTTACCTTCCATGGCACGCAGTTTCTTGTACTTATAGGTCATCAAATCAGGCAACTGCACCTTCTCTTTGCCCAGAGGACGGGAGCAGCGGTTTCCGGAGATAAAGCGGCGGCCGCCATCAAAGGTGTTGACGGTCAACGAACAGTGGTTGGTGCACAGATTGCAGGTCACCGGCTTAGCAGTATGGGTAAAGTTCTCCAAATCAGCCAGGGTCAACAAAGTACTCTTTTCCAAACCTGCGTCCCGTGCAGCTAAAGCCGCGCCGAATGCACCCATCAAGCCGGAAATCGTGGGACGGGTCACGTTGCGGCCCAACTCCTGCTCAAAGGCACGCAGAACTGCATCGTTCAGGAAAGTACCACCCTGCACCACGATGTGCTTGCCCAGATCATCAGCAC
>CAZDXX010000041.1:0-10096 GCA_964509595.1 uncultured Oscillospiraceae bacterium | reverse complement strand
CCCCGACCTGCTGATTACAAATCAGCTGCTCTACCAACTGAGCTACACCAGCAAGTTACATTTCCAACAGCGAATGTTATCTTACCAGAAATAAAAACACTTGTCAATAAAAAGTTTTGAAAAAACCAAACTTTTTCTAGAGGACTCCGGCGACATCCGAAGGGCCTTGGCTTTGTCCGGCATCTGCTTGAGGTTGTCGGACCACTCTTCGCTGTCCGGATGACCGGACAAAATGGTAAATGCTGTTCGGTGGAAAAGAGTTGTGCTTTCGTTCGGCCTGTGGGATGGCAGAATCCTCAAATACGTGGGAGCAAAGGCTGGGAACAGAGAACATTTGATGGGAGGAAAAGAGAAAAATTTGTGTTTCACCGAGAGAAAAAACATTGTCACAAACAGCGAAATGGGGTATCATAAAGAAAACAGCATGAAATTTCCGCATGAAAGGCATGGGAAGAGCATGAGCTTGAAGAAATATGAAGCATTTGTTCAAACCGTACGTTTGGGCAGTCTGACTCGCGCGGCAGAGGCTCTGGGCTCCACCCAGTCCCGTATCAGCCACATTTTGCGTGATTTGGAAGAAGAGTATGGCTTTGAGCTGATGGAGCGCAATCGGGGCGGTATCAGACTGACCGAAGCCGGAGCCATGATTCTGCCGAAGATGGAAGACATACTGCAGAAAGAGCAGGAACTGGAGCAGCTGCTGGAGGATATCCGCAGTGCAAATGCCGGCAGTGTGCGTCTGGGGGCATTTACCAGTGTGGCGGTTCACTGGCTTCCGGGCATGATTCGCGTGTTTGAACAGGCCCACCCCAAAGCGGAGCTTGCCATGTTCAACGGCGATTATCACGACATTGAGCAATGGCTTCAAAGCGGCGATATTGACTTGGGCTTTGTGACCCTGCCTGCACCGAAAGGGGTGCGAACCATACCTCTGCTCGAGGATCCTTTGGTGGCGATTCTGCCCAAAGGACACCGATTGGCTGCCCTGGAAAGTATCCCGATCGATGAATTTAATGGAGAGCCGTTCATCAGCTTGCTGCAGTCCTCTGCCCATGATTTCCACCGCGCGCTGGACAAAGCGGGCGTAAAGCCAAACATTAAATTTACGACCAAGGATGACTACGCCATTCTGGCTATGGTGGAGCAGGGACTTGGCGTATCGATTGTGCCCGAACTGCTGCTGCGCGGCCGCCGGGAAAATCTGGTAGTTCGCCCGTTGGAACCGCAGGCTGCCCGAACCATTGCGCTGGCCATTCCGGAGGGCAGTGCGCTTCCGGTGGTGGAGGCGTTTGCACAGACGGCGGTGGAGTGGGTCAAGGAGCACGGATAATTCAAAACGATCCCGAAGCAGCATCTGACGAATTCCTGTCAGATGCTGTTCTTTTTGCAGGAAATCTTGAAAAGGTTAAAAAATTAACAAATTAGCAAAAACGATGGTGACAAGTTGTGGAACATATGATACAATCCTTTCGGAAAGAAAAGTGAGAGAGGAAGTCGACTCATGAGGCAATTCGAAACTCATGTTCAGGAACTGAAAAATGAAGTTTTGCGAGAGGTGGCGGAGCTGACCTGGGAGGGTAAGTTCCAGACCGGTATTCTGGATATTCCGGAAAAAATCATTCCCGGACCCAATCCGACCACCCGCTGCTGTATTTATAAGGAACGCGCTATCATCGGCAGCCGCGTCAAGCTGGCTCTGGGCGGAGACAAGGCCGACCCCAATCTGGTGGAGGTCCTCCCCATTGCCTGTGACGAATGTCCGGTTACCGAAATGATGGTCAACGACGCCTGCCGCGGCTGTTTGGCTACCCGTTGTGTCCACACCTGTCCCCGGGATGCCATTACCATCGTCAATCACAAGGCACAGATTGACCACGATAAGTGCATCATGTGCGGCAAGTGTATGCCGGTATGCCCTTATGGAGCCATTGTGAAGAACCTGCGCCCCTGTGAGCGCGGCTGTCCGGCCGGTGCGATCTCCATGGGTGAGGACCGCAAGGCATCCATTGACCATGAGAAATGTATTTCCTGCGGCAACTGCGTCTACCAGTGTCCTTTTGGTGCTATCATGGACAAGTCCTTCGTGGTGGATGCCATCCACATGCTCATGGGTGCCCAGCGCTGGGGCTATCACGTTTGGGCGGCGGTGGCACCCTCCGTTGCCGGCCAGTTCCCGGAAGCAACCATGGGCCAGCTGGTGACTGCATTGAAGGCTCTTGGGTTCCATGATGTGATGCCCGTGGCCTACGGTGCCGATTTGGTGGCATTGGAAGAGTCCCGCGAGTTGGAAGAGAAGAGAATGCTGGTGTCGTCCTGCTGTCCGGCCTTTGTCAATTATGTGGAAAAGAATTTCGGCTCCTTTGCGGGAGAGTGGATCTCCAAGACGCCGTCTCCCATGGTAATGACCGGACGAGTCATTAAGGAGAAGGACCCCGGCGCACGTGTGGTCTTTATCGGCCCCTGTGTGGGTAAAAAGCATGAGTTCCAGCTGGGCAAAACCATGGGTGCTGTGGACTGTGTTCTGACCTTTGAGGAACTGAACGCCATGTTTGAGGCCAAGAAGGTCGTACCGGAGGAAATGGAAGCGTCGGAACAGATAGAAGGCAGCGGTCATGGCTGGCGTTTTGCGGCCAGCGGCGGTGTCGCTGCTGCCGTAGCACAGGCGCTGAAAGAGCAGGGGAGCGACTTTTCGCTAAAGGCGGTGCCCTGCAGCGGCGTGGAAGAGTGCAAGATTGCTTTGCTGAAGGCAAACAAGGGCATTTTGGACGGAAACTTCATTGAGGGTATGATCTGCGATGGCGGATGCATCCGCGGCCCCGCAAACCTGATTCGAACCCACCGCAACAAGAGCGAACTGGAAAAGCAGGCAAAACTGTCCGACCATGTTCCCATGAAAAAAGAAGAATAATAAATGCAGCAGCGCCCGGCTTCAAAAAACGAAGCCGGGCGCTGATCTTATTCTCCGATTAAATAATTGTCTTTCACGCCAGTGATGGTCACATCGCGCACCACATTGTGCAGTCCGGGAGTGGGTATGCGCACCTCCACGTAGTTGGGGGCGTGACCCTTGGAGCAGCCGTCCTCGTCCTGCTCGAACAGGACGGGCAGCGTGCGGCCGATCAAGCGGTTGAGATAGGCTTGCTCCATGGCCTGGGCAACCTGGGCGCCGCGATGGGCGCGCTCCTCCTTGGCATTGGGATGGATTTGATCCTTCATGGCCGCGGCAGGGGTGCCGGGACGGGGGGAATAGGGGAAAATGTGCATGGAAGAAAAGGCACACTGTTGGATAAATTCCAGTGTAGAGGCAAATTCTTCTTCGGTTTCACCGGGGAAACCCACGATCATGTCGGTGGTAATGGCGGGGGTGTCGAAGTATTGGTTGAGCAAGGTTACGCTCTCGTAATACCGGGAGGTATCATACTTGCGGTTCATCCGCTTCAGAGTGGCGTCACAGCCGCTCTGCATGGACAGATGAAAATGGGGACACAGGTTGGGCAGAACAGCGGCGCGGCGGCAGAAGTCCTCGGTGATGGTGCGAGGCTCCAGACTGCCCAGACGGATGCGCAGGCTGGGCGCGGCGCTGCAGATGGCTTCCACCAGATCGATCAGTTCCGGCTTGCCGGGCAGGTCACGCCCCCAGGAGGAGATCTCAATACCGGTGATGACCAGTTCCAGATAGCCCTCATGGGCAAGACGAACGGTCTCGGACACGGCATCGGCCAGAGACAGGGATCGAATGGGCCCGCGGGCGTAGGGAATGATGCAGTAAGAGCAGAAGTTGACGCAGCCATCCTCCACCTTCAGGAGAGCACGGGTACGGCCCTCCATACCTCCGGCGGGAAGAATTTCGAACATGCGGCGCTTCAAGGCGTCGTCCACATCCACGATGGGCGCCTGGCGTTCGGCGACGGCGCGTTCCAGCGCGTCCAGAAATCCCATGCGGTCATTGGTGCCCATCAGCAGGTCGGCCCCCAGAGTCTGAGCCTCTTCCGCGTGGGTCTGCACATAGCAGCCGCACACGGAAACCACCGCGTTGGGGCAGCGTCGGCGGGCGCGGCGGACCACGTTGCGGGATTTTTTGTCGCTGACGGCGGTGACGGAACAGGTGTTGACGATGTAAGCATCGGCCTCACCCTCAAAGGGCACCAGAACATGGCCCCGGCGAACCAGTTCGGTTTCCAGAGCCTGTGTTTCGTATTGATTGACCTTACAGCCTAAGGTGTAGATGGCAACTTTCATCGATTGTTCCCCTTGTTTTTTTCTAAGGCTTACTTTACAATAATATCATTATTTTGACAAGTGGAATCGCATAGAACAGTGGTTTTCTGAGGGACGTGTAGCAATGACCAATAAGGGAAATATGACAGTCGGCAGCGACTGGAAACATCTGCTGATGTTTGCGCTGCCGTTGATGGGCGGCAACGTGCTGCAGCAGTTGTACAATACGGTGGATGGCATTATCGTCGGCAATTATGTGGGTGATATTGCGCTGGGCGCTGTGGGCGCCTGCTCTCCGTTGACGATGTTGTTTGTATCTTTGGCGATCGGTATGTGTACCGGTTGTTCGGTGGTGGTGGCACAGTATTACGGTGCCGGAAAGATCGATGATATGCGCCGGTCGGCATCCACCTCCATTATTTTGCTGCTGGTGTTGGGCGCCGTGCTGTCGGTGGTAGGTGTCGTGACGGCCCGGCCGCTGCTGGAGCATGCGCTGGGTGTCAGCGAGTGGTATATCGAGTATGCTGTGGACTATTTTGCCATTTATGCCATTGGCCTGATTTTCCAGTTTGCTTATAACGTGTTTGCCGCACTGCTGCGCGCCTTGGGGGACTCCAAGGCAACCCTGTATTTTTTGATTATCTCTTCGTTGACCAATCTGGTGCTGGATCTGGTGTTTGTGGTCGTGTTCCATTGGGAGGTGGCGGGCGCCGCCGTTGCCACCGTGATTTCTCAGGCGGCTTCCGCAGTGGCGGCGGGCGTCTATATGGTGCGTAGACACGAAATACTTCACTTTACCCGAAAAGAACTGCACTTTGATGGGGCTGCAGCGAAACTGACCCTGCGAATTGCCGCGCCTTCCACGCTGCATCAAACCATCATGTCCTGCGGTAATGTGGCGCTGCAGCGCATCATCAACGATTTCGGCGGCGTATATATGGGCCTGATGAGCGGAACCACGGCTGCCATGCGCATTGAAAACTTTGCATACATTCCGTTGTTTGCATTCCATTCGGCTATGTCCACCTATACCGGACAAAATGTGGGAGCCGGAAAGCTGGATCGAGTTAAGACGGGCCGCAGACATTGCCTGCTGATGGCGCTTGGAGTCAGTGTGCTCATTTTGACCGTGGTTCTGGCATTGCGTGCGCCGCTGATTTCTCTGTTCGGTGTCAGCGAGGAAGGAATGAAGTACGGTATGCTGTACCTGACCATCCTGTGTCCGGGACTGCCCATTTTCGGCCTTTACATCATCAATGGCGGCGTACTCACCGGCGCCGGTGATACGGCGTACAACGCGTTCGTTCTGCTGAGCAGTTTCACGTTCCGCTGTGTGCTGGCCTATGTTCTGGCCTATTGCACGCCGCTGGAGTACCGTGCGGTTTGGATCTCCATGCCCATTGGCTGGCTCATCAACTTTGTGCTGGGCTGGCTGCGCTACTATACGGGCGGCTGGAAGAAAAAAGCGGTTGTGGGAAAGCCCGCATAAGCAAAGGAATGTGATTAAAAAATGGCAAAAACCATGACACAGGGGAAGGAATGGAAGCATATTCTCCTGTTTACCCTGCCGCTGATCGCCGGAAATCTGCTGCAGCAGACCTACAACGCGGTAGACGCCATCGTTGTGGGCAACTATGTCAGTCAGACCGCTCTGTCGGCGGTGGGCACCTGTGCTCCGCTGACCATGCTGTTTGTGGCGCTGGCGGTGGGCGGCTCCAACGGCTGCGCTGTTATGTGCGCCCAGTACTACGGCGCGGGGGATCGTACCGAGCTGCGTCGGGCGGTATCCACCAGCATTTCCCTGTTCCTCCTGCTGGGGGCGGTGCTGACTGTGCTGGGGCAGGTGTTTGCCCGGCTGCTGTTGTTCCGGGTCATGCAGGTGCCGGCCGACGTGATGGAAGGCGCTTTGTGTTACCTGCGGATTTACTGCCTGGGGCTGCTGTTCCTGTTTGTGTATAATATCGCGGCCGCCCTTCTGCGGGCGCTGGGTGATTCCCGTGCGTCCCTGCTGTTCCTGGCGATCGCCGCCGTGGTCAATATCGGACTGGATCTTCTGTTCGTGGTGGTGTTTCGCTGGGGTGTGGCCGGAGTGGCCATCGCCACCACGCTTTCTCAGGGCGCCAGCGCCGCGGCAGCGGTGATTTACATGGTGCGGCGGTACGAAGTGCTGCGCCTGCCTGTGCGGGAACTTCGGCTGCATCCGGATAAGACGAAGAAGGCACTGAAACTTGGCATCCCCGCTGCCATGCAGCAGGCGGTGATCTCCTTTGGAAGCATTGCCATCCAGCGCGTGATCAACTGGTTCGGTGAGGATCTGATGGCCGGTATCACGGCGGGCAACCGGGTCTATACCATTATGATGGTCTTCAACCAGAGCTTCTCGCTGAGCCTGAGTACCTTCGTGGGGCAAAATATCGGTGCCGGACGGCTGGACCGCGTCAAGCGCGGCTTGCGCGATGCCATCATGATCTCCTGCAGCTGTGCCATAATCATAGGAGTTGTAGTTTACCTTCTGGCTGAACCGCTGACCGGACTGTTTGGCGTGTCCGACAAGGCGCTGGCCATGGGTGCTGCGTTCGTACGTACCGGCGCGATTCTCGTGCCGGTGGCTGCGTTGTATCAATGCTACAGCGGTGTGCTGCGCGGCGCCGGAGACATGACCGCAGCTATGTGCATTACCTGCATTGCTCTGCTGCTGCGTACCGCAGCTACCTATCTGGCGGCCTATCTGACCCCTATGGCCGAGGCGGGTGTCTGGTTTGGCCTGTATTTTGACTGGATACCCTCGTTTATCTTGGCCTATTTGTGTTACCGCTACCGTCCGTGGCGAAAGAAAGCGGTCGTTCAGACGAAAGCGGACGAAACCGCAGATTGAATTTTGGAAGAAGGAATGTCAGCATGACAAAAACCATGACGCAGGGAAAAGAATGGAAGCTGATCCTGCTGTTTGCCTTGCCTTTGGTGGCGGGGAATATGCTTCAGCAGTTATATAACGCCGTGGATGGCATGGTGGTGGGCAATTTCGCCGCCGCCGGAGAAAACGCGCTGGCCGCCGTAGGAACCAGCGCCCCCGTGACCTATGTGTTTCTTGCCTTTGCCATCGGCATGTCGGGCGGCTGTTCGGTGATGATCTCCCAACTGTACGGTGCCCGCCGCTATGACGAGATGCGCCAGGCGGTATCCACTTCTCTGATTCTGGTGGGCGGCATCGGCCTGTTCCTTTCGATAGTGGGCGGCGTGGTTGCCAAGTGGTTCCTGATGCATGTCCTCAGCGTGCCGGACAGTTTCCTGACCGATGCCGTGGCCTATCTGTCCATCTACTGCGTTGGTCTGGTATTCCAGTTTATTTACAACATCGTGTCCTTTGTGCTGCGCTCTTTGGGGGACTCTTCGGCAACCCTGTATTTCCTGCTGATCTCCTCGGTGGTCAACATCGTGCTCGACCTGATTTTTGTGGCGGTGTTCCATTGGGATGTACCCGGCGTAGCCGTTGCCACGGTGATCGCGCAGATGGTGTCCGCTGTGGTCAGCGTGGTGTATATGTTCAAAAAACACCCTGTTTTGCGCTTTGGAAAAGGGGAGTTCCGGTTTTGCCGGGACAAGGCTGCTCTGGCTTTGAGGCTGGGCATTCCCAATACGCTTCAGCAGTGCGTGGTGTCTCTGGGTAACGTAGCGATTCAGCGTGTGGTCAATGACTTCGGTATCACTGCCGGCTGTGCCGCCGCTCTGCGCGTGGAGAACTTTGTGTCCACCATCCCGTGCTCGCTCAATGTGGCTATGTCCACCTTTACCGGACAGAATGTGGGCGCCGGCCGGCTGGACCGCGTTCGCCGCGGTCTGTATGCCAACTGGATCATGGGCATCGGAATCTGTACCGTGGTGGGTGCCTTTACCTATGTATTCGCGGCCCAGCTGGCGGGACTGTTCGGCGTGGAGGGAGCGGCGATGGAAACTGCCGTGGCCTATATCCGTGTCATTGCTCCCAGCCGTTTGGTGTTTGCCCTGTACTTCATTACCACCGGCGTACTCCATGGCGCGGGCGATGTGTCCTTCGTTGCCGTCAACAGTTTGGTCAGTTTGGCGATTCGCTGCATTGCGGCCTATTCGTTGGCCTACCTGACTGCGCTGGGCGGCGCAGCCGTTTGGTGGTCCCCGGTGATCGGCTGGGTCGCCTCCGCGCTTCTGGCATTGGCTCGCTACAAGTGGGGGCCTTGGCGCTCCAAGGCGATCACCACCGCCAAAGAAACATCTGAGGAGGAATAGTTGTGTCAGAACACTTCTTTGCATATATTTCCCGTATGCGGTATATCGACCGCTGGGCGCTCATGCGCAACTCCCAGAAGGAGAACGTGCAGGAGCATTCCCATATGGTGGCGGTGCTGGCCCACGCTCTGGCAGTCATTCGTCGGGACGTCTTTGGCGGAACTATTGACCCCGGTGAAGCGGCAGTAGCTGCCCTGTATCACGACGCGCCGGAGATCTTGACCGGCGATCTGCCCACCCCTGTGAAGTATTTTAATCCTGACATTCAGGCTGCCTACAAGAAGGTGGAGGCAGTGTCTGCTGACAAGCTGCTGGGCATGCTGCCTGACGAACTGCGTCCGGCGTATACGCCCTATTTAAAAGAAGAGCCCGGCGACATTCACGATCTGGTCAAGGCTGCCGATAAGCTGTCGGCTTACATCAAGTGTGTGGAAGAGCTGAAGATGGGCAACAACGAGTTCAAACAGGCGGCAGAGCAGACGCTGGAACTGATCAAGGCGTCCAAGCTGCCTGAAGTGGACTATTTTGTGGAACATTTCCTGCCGGCGTTTGAGTTGACGCTGGACGAGTTGAGCAAGTAAAATACGTTGCAAGGAGGATTTCAACATGAAAGCAATTGTTACCGTACTGGGCAAGGATACCGTGGGCATCATTGCCGCTGTCTGCGCTCTGCTGTCCCGGTATAATGTCAATGTTCTGGATATCAGCCAGACCGTTATGCAGGAGTATTTCACCATGATCATGATGGTGGATCTCAGCGGCTGCAACGCATCCTTCGCCGATTTGGCTTCCGCTTTGGAACACGCCGGTGAAGAGAAGGGCCTGTCCATCCGCATCCAAAGAGAAGATATCTTTAATGCTATGCACAAAATCTGAGCGCGGAGCGCCCGGGAGCAGGGAGATAAGACGGGAGCGGATGGCAATAAACCGAAGAGGACATGAAATGTCGTCTGTTTGTTGCCGTAGTCGGACGGCTTATCGACCGTTGCGAAGGGCGCGCAGCGTGACAAGTCGCTGAACGCACTCACCCCACCTGATTGAGAGGTACACAACCATGATCAACACCAACGATATTCTTTCTACCATCCAGATGATCGACCAGCAGCACCTGGATATCCGCACCATTACCATGGGCATCTCTTTGCTGGATTGCTGTGACCCTGACCCCCGTGCCGCCTGCCGGAAGATCTATGACAAAATCTGCCGCAAGGCCGCTAATCTGGTCAAGACCGGCGAGGATATCGAGCGGGAGTTCGGTATTCCCATTGTCAACAAGCGTATTTCGGTCACTCCCATTGCGCTGGTGGCCGGGGCCAGCCAGACCGAGGATTATGTGCCCTTTGCCGTGGCGCTGGATCGTGCCGCCCGTGAAACCGGTGTCAACTTCCTGGGCGGTTTCTCCGCTCTGGTGCAGAAGGGTGCTACTCCGGCTGACAAAAAGCTGATCAATGCCATTCCTGAAGCGCTGGCTACCACGGAATTCGTCTGTTCCTCCGTCAACGTGGGTTCCACCAAGGCGGGCATCAACATGGACGCTGTGGCTCAGCTGGGCCGCACCATCAAGACGGCGGCCGACCGCACCGCTGACCGGGGCGGCTTTGCATGCGCCAAGCTG
>CAZDXX010000040.1:0-10394 GCA_964509595.1 uncultured Oscillospiraceae bacterium | reverse complement strand
ATGTCCGGTATGCCAGGCATGTGTCTGCCTATTGAGGACGGCGGCATTGGCTTCGACTATCGTCTGGGTATGGGTCTTCCTGACATGTGGATACGGACGATCAAAGAAAAGAAAGACGAAGAATGGGATATCGGCAAGATGTGGGGAGATATGTGCCTGCGCCGTCCCGGAGAAAATACGGTTGCATATGTCGAAAGCCATGATCAGGCTTTGGTCGGCGATAAAACTATGATCTTCCGTCTGGCCGACGCCAACATGTACACCGACATGAATAAAGAGTGCCATAACCCGGTCATCGACCGCGCTGTATCCCTCCATAAGATGATTCGCCTGTTTACTCTTGCAGGCGCCGGCGAAGCTTATCTTAACTTTATGGGTAATGAATTCGGGCATCCGGAATGGATCGATTTCCCCAGAGAAGGCAACGGCTGGAGTTTCCATTATTGCCGTCGACAGTGGAGCTTGCGTGACAATGGTTTCCTGAAATATCAGTGGCTGGGCGATTTTGACCACGACATAGTGGCTCTTACCAAAAAGCACCGCATGTTTACCCAGCGCATGGCTGAACTTTGTCTGCTGAAAGAACCTGAAAAAATCATTGTTTTTGCCCGAAAAGGTTTGCTCTTTGCATTCAATTTTCATCCCACACAGTCCTTGACAAATGTTCTTGTTCCTGTTTCCGATGATGCAGAGTATATTTTAGAGCTTTCAAGCGATGATAAAAAATATGGAGGTCAAAACCTGGTTGAATATATGACGTATTCCACTAAACGTTTTGATGGACAAGCTTATGTTGAACTCTACCTCCCTGCTCGAACTGCCATTGTATTGAAAGAACATAAAATTAAAAAAGCAAAAAAGTAAGTCGATCTATATATCTGATTGGCACTGAGTCTCCTGACACTTGATCAAGGGACTCAGTGCCGATCATTTTCAACGGTGAATCTACAATTCCCTTATACGGCAATTGACTTTTTCACTTTGCTGTGATAAACTTTTAACGATTTCCAAGAAATGAGAGCAATAAATATGATTGAAAAATGGAACATCACAATCCCTGAATTGACCGGTGAGCAGCTTCGCAGTGCATATATCTATGTGCCGGATGAGTTTGAAGAAAATCCTGAGGCTCGTTACCCAGTCTTGTATATGTTTGATGGACACAATGTTTTCTTTGACGAAGATGCCACTTACGGAAAAAGCTGGGGAATGGCAGATTTTGCTGAAGAAACTCAGCTTCCGATGATCATTGCAGCGGTAGAATGCAACCACGACCCGAACAATGGCCGTCTGTGTGAGTACTCTCCTTTTACATTCCGTGACACGGATTTAGGTTTTATTAAAGGCCGCGGCCGTACGACCATGTCTTGGCTCGTTAACGTGTTCAAACCTTTTATTGATGAAAAGTTTCCTACGTTACCCGACCGGGAATACACGTTTATTGCAGGTAGTTCTATGGGAGGCTTGATGAGCCTTTATGCTGTCATGGAGTATAATCACGTTTTTTCTCGTGCGGCTGCGCTTTCTCCTTCTATTTGGTTTGCAACCGACCAACTGGATCAGATGTTGTGCCATGCTCCGATTGCACCAGATACTGTAGTTTACATGGACTACGGCTCCCGTGAAATGAAGTTTCACAGTAATATGAAAATCCAGTTTAGTAAAGTTGCATCCAGACTGTTGGAACGCGGTGTGATGCTCGATTGCCGCATCGTTCCCGGTGGAAATCACAACGAAGCAAGCTGGGAAAAGCAAATTCCGTTCTTTATGAGCACGCTGCTCTATGGAATTGAATAATTGTTAGGAGGTGTTTCCCATGGAAACACAGTATTTTAAATCATATAGTCCGGCACTGGGACGTGACATGGAGTGTAAGGTTTACGGACATGCAGGAAGACCCGTTTTGTTCATTCCCTGCCAAGATGGCCGTTTTTTTGACTTCGAAGGCTATCAAATGGTCAATACCTGGTCTCCTTGGATCGAATCCGGCCAGGTTATGGTCTTTGCCATCGATACCATCGATCTCGAGACATGGTCGAATAAGTCCGGAGATCCTTACTGGCGTGTTCGTCGTCATGAGCAGTGGATCCGCTATATCACGGACGAAGTTGCACCCTTCATTCGTGCTATGGTCAACGTACGAAACGGCTGGGATGGTTTCCCGGGTATTATTACCTTTGGATGCAGTTTGGGTGCTACCCATGCAGCAAACTTGTTCCTGCGTTTTCCTGATGTTTTTGACGGTATGCTTGCTCTTAGCGGAATTTATACCGCTGAGTATGGTTTTGATGGTTATTGGGATGAAATTGTTTACGAAAACTCCCCGGTCCACTACATGGCCAATCTTCCTGCTGACCATCCCTATATTGACCGTTATAACCGCAATCGCGGAATTATCTGTGTCGGACAGGGTGCCTGGGAAATGCCGGATACCACCAGACAACTCCAGAATATTTTCCAAGAAAAAGGCATAAATATCTGGGTTGATTTCTGGGGCCATGATGTAGCACACGACTGGCCTTGGTGGCATAAACAAGTTGAATACTTTGTTCCTAAACTTTTAAACGAATAAATTTATAAAAAAGAAAATAAAAAACTTTTTAATTATTAAATGCGAAACAGAAAAGAGAAAGAGAGACAAAAATGAAAAATTTTATCTTCATTTCCCCGAACTTCCCGACAAACTATTGGCAGTTCTGCCGCGAACTGAAAAACAACGGTATGAACGTACTTGGCATTGGTGACCAGCCTTACGATGAACTTAACACTGACTTAAAGAACAGCTTAAACGAGTATTATAAAGTGAATGATCTTGAGAACTACGATGAAGTTTATCGTGCCGTTGCATTTTTTATTTTTAAGCATGGTCGTATCGACTGGATCGAATCCAACAACGAGCACTGGTTAGAGCATGATGCACAGCTGCGCACGGATTTCCATATCACCAGCGGCTTCCAGGCGGACTATATGGCCAAGATCCGACACAAATCCGAAATGAAAGCCTTTTATACCAAAGCGGGCATCCCTGTTGCCCGTTATCACTTGGTCGATGATCTGGAAAATTGTCGCGAGTTTTTGAAAAAAGTAGGCTATCCTGCTATTGCAAAACCCGATAACGGTGTTGGTGCTGCAGGTACATACAAGCTCGCCTGCGATGAAGACCTTATTGCGTTTATTGCGGATTACCCAAAAGATGTCCCCTATATCATGGAGGAGTTTATCAACGCACAGGTCAATTCTTATGATGCGATCATCGACTCCAATGGCGACCCCATTTTCGAAACCGGCAATGTAACACTTTCCAACCTGATGGAAGTTGTCAACACCGGTGATAACTCCTTGTACTACATCCACAAAGAGCTTCCGGAGGACATTCGATCTGCCGGACGTGCAACTGTAAAAAGCTTTGGCGTCAAGAGCCGCTTTGTTCACTTTGAATTTTTCCGTTTGATGGAAGATCACGATGGACTCGGAAAAAAGGGCGACGTAATGGCTTTGGAAGTCAATATGCGCCCCTGTGGTGGCTTTACTCCCGATATGATCAATTTCGCCAACAGTACGAATGTGTACAAAATTTGGGCTGACATGATCGCTTTTGACAAAACAGAAATTTCCATTGGTGACCACCAGTATTGCGCATTTATGGGCCGACGCGACGGAAAAGACTTTAAGCTCAGTCACAATGAATACGTCGAAAAATATGCCCCCAACATGAAAATGGTAGAACGAATTCCGGATGCGCTGTCCGGCGCTATGGGCAACCAGATGTATGTTGCCAACTTCAACACCAAAGAAGAGATGGACGAGTTCTTCTCCGACGGATGTCTTTGCAACTGAACTTCTAATTTCCCTCAACAAAAGGCAGCTTATTGAGGCTGTCTTTTGTTCCTTAAAGGAGTGGATCATCATCAACCACCAAAAAATTGAAACGATCCATACACTCTATTTTTCCGCGACCGGCACAACCCATAAAGTGACTCTGAAATTGGCCGAACTGCTCTCCGAATTGCTCGAATTACCTGTTAAGAGCACTGACTTTACACACATTGAAACCAGAGGCAAAACCTTTGCATTCGGCCCAAATGAGCTGGTAGTAATCGGCACACCTGTATACGCAGGACGAGTCCCCAATGTTCTTCTTCCCTTTTTAACGCAGAAGCTACGGGGAAATGGCACACTTGCAATCCCTGTCGTTCTCTATGGCAATCGCAACTACGATGACGCTTTGATCGAATTAAAAACAATTTTGGACGAGAATGGCTTTATATCGATAGCTGCGGCGGCAATGATCGGTGAACATTCATTTTCAACCATTTTAGCTAAGGGGCGCCCCGATGCAGCTGATATGGACAAGCTGGCTGTGTTTTCAAAGAATATCATCAACAAATTACCAACCCGCTCTCCCCTTTCTCCCGTTTCAGTTTTGGGATGTAACCCTATCCGTCCATACTATACACCTAGGGATCATTTGGGGAATCCGATCAATATTCTCAAAGTTAAACCGGTTACCGATACGACACGCTGCAAACAATGCGGGTATTGCGCACTGCTCTGCCCCATGGGCAGCATCAATCCGGAAAATGTGACTGAAATATCCGGCATTTGTATTAAGTGCTGCGCCTGCGTCAAGAAGTGTCCTTGCGGCGCTAAATTCTTTACAGATGAAAATTACCTGTACCATCAACACGAGCTTGAGGACGAATTCTCGCGCCGTGCGGAGCCTGAGTTTTTCCTTTGACCATTGCATAGGAGGCAAAAATGTTTTACAGCAAAAAAACAACATCCGAAACCAGCCGAAACGGTACAGCATACAAACGTGATATCGCATCCTTGTTGATTATTTTTGTTCTGTTTGGCTTTGCGCAGGCTTCCAACGAATATCGAGTACTTTTCCTGCAAGAACAAGGATTAACGGCCACAGAATGCGGCTGGGTCCTCGCGAGCGCAAGTCTGCTGTCTGCGATTTCACGTCCGCTCGCAGGCGCGCTTGCCGATAAGCTTCGATCCAGACGCGTTGTATGTATCGGTGCCTTGCTTTCGTGGATTGCCGTGTTAGCGTTGATGCTTTTCACGCAAAACATTCGTATTGCAAACTTTATCTTATGTGCCGGCATTGTTCCCCTTCTGAGTATCAGTGAGCCGGTCACATATGGCATGATAGAAGCCAGCGGCGTGCATGCCACAGTAATGCTTCCAAAGCTTGACTACAGCATGGTTCGCGTATGTCTTAGCATTGGATACAGTGTCATAAACTTTCTGTACACACCGATTATAAATCGTTTCGGGACTGCTGCTCCCTTCTACTGCACCATGGTATTTTCCCTTGGGATGCTGCTTTTTTCAGGCACGATGCGGCATTTTGAAACGTCTAATGAAGAAAATTCCGGTCAAAGTGCTTCCAAAAATAAGCTTGAGTTCAGACGCTTGTTTTCAAACTATTTTCTGATCGTATTCGTTTTACTTAGCTTTCTCAATGCACTTGGTGGGTTCACATCAAATTTTTTGATTTATCTTCTTAACGAAGTCGGTTTGGATGGTTCCTTAGTCGGCATTGCTTCCGGTATCCGTGTCCTTGGCGAGATTATCACCATGCCGTTGATACCTTTTTTAAAGAAAAAGATTTCCCTGCCTATGCTGCAGGCAATTGCCTGTGGCTTCGTTATTCTTCAAGTGATCCTGTATCTCGCATGGCATAATCCATATGCAATTCTATGTGTGACTTTGCTAAACGGAATCTCCTGTGGAATCACCCTGAGCACAACCGCAGTATATCTGCGGCAAATGGCACCGGAGGGGTTGGATACCACTACTTTGGCGTTAAGTTCAACTATGAATTGTCTTGGTGCCTTCATCACCAATCTGGTTGGCGGCATTGTAGTTGATTCCTTCGGTATCTTTACTTTTTATCGTCTTTCTCTTATTTGTCTGCTGCTCTGGATCTTCCTTTATTTCGGAACATGGATCTTCGGAACCAAGGTGTTGAAAAAAACACCGCCTGTCCCGATGTTTATCCCAAAAACAAATTGACAGCGTTAGCTTGCAATTGTGATGATAGCATTGACATAAAAAATCGTCTCAGATATTCTGAGACGATTTTTTACTTATTGATATGTATTTCTTTCCATTCTCCCGGCGCAAGAGTATCATCCAAGACAATATCCCCCATAGAAACTCGCTTGAGTTGAAGTACCAGACAACGTACTTCTTTCATCATTCTTCGGATCTGACGGTTTCTTCCTTCGGTAATCGTGATCGTACCAAAGGTCACAGGACGATTCATTGGATTATGCCGACTTTTTTCCTGAACCTCCGAATTCAGCTTTGGCAGAGTCTCTCCTAATGTAGATCGATCGGTCACAGTCAATTTCGCCGGTGCAGTCAGTTGTTCCTTCCCGTTCAAAAGAACTCCGGACTCCAGGTAAACGATTTTCTCTTCTGTTAGATCACCCATGACTGCAAATTCGTACTTTTTTTCCCTGTGAAACTCCGGGCGGGTCATTTCACGATTCCACATACCGTCGTCTGTGATGATAAGCAATCCTTCTGTCTCTCGATCTAAGCGACCAACCGGAGACAGATTTTCATTTTCCAATTCACGAAACCAGTCCATGACAACCGGATATCGCTCATCACGCCGAGCCGTAACGCAGCCAAAGGGCTTGTTGAACATATAATAGTGATACATGATTACATCTTATCTACGATGGCCCCAAGCTCTTCACACAGAGCGGCAGCCGTTTCACAATCGTGTGCTTCCAGGCAACGAGAGATCTTCGTTTCCAGTTCCTTCTTCTGCTTTTCCAGTTCCAAATATTCCAGACTGAAGTGATTTTTGTAGATCATCTTACGGAATGCACGGGAACTCATAGGACGAATCGTTCCATTCTCCACATACAGAATTCGATCAGCACAGTTGACAATACTGTAAAAGTCATGGGAAACCATCAGGATGGAACCCTTGTAGTCAGCAATTGCACGTTCCAAGGACATCTGCGCATAGGTGTCCAGATGGCTGGAAGGTTCATCAAGAAGAAGCAGGTTATACTCCCCTACCGCCAGCTTTGCCAGCTGGAGAAGGTTCTTTTCACCGCCGGATAGTTTGCTGATCGTTCGATCCAGTGTTTCCGGATCGAAGCAATAATTGCTCAGATGCTCCTCTACGCTTTGCGCAGTTTTAAATCCAAGATCATAAAACTCCTGATAGATCGTATTATCTTCATTCAGAGTCTCTTCCTGCAGCTGAGAAAAAAGGCCCACCTTGGCGGCTTCATCAAAGTTGATTGCAGGATTTTCTGCCTTCCACAGTTCCCGCAGAAGCGTTGTCTTTCCCGTACCGTTGGGTCCGACAAGCGCAACTTTTTCGTGAGCATGAACATGAAAGTCTACATGTTCCAAAAGCTTCTCATCGAAGGAAAGGTTGTAGTCGGTCACCTGAAGCAGCACTTCAGGTTCATCTTCCACCGTCTCAACTTCGGGCAATGTGATCTTTGGCTGACGGATCTCTACAAAGGGCGCCTTGACCTGCCATGCCTTGACACGCTCCAGATAACTGACTTTCTGCTTTAGCGTACGTCCACGCAGCGGATCGATCACCTCGGTAGCCTCTTTGCGCAGACGCTCCACCATCTCAGTGGCACGCTGAATCTCCGCCTCTCCTTTGGCAGATGCTTTCTGCATTTCAATTTTCTTTTGCAGCAGCGCATACTGATACTGTGTAAAGTTACCTTCAAATTCCTGTAAATCAGCGTTTTCCAGATGCCAGATCTGATCAAAGCAGTGAGCCAGCAGATAACGGCTGTGAGTCACGATCAACAGAGTTCCGGCATAGGCATTGATCAAATCACGCAGACCATTCAAATTCTCGAAATCCAGGAATACATCCGGCTCATCCATAATGAGCAGTCCGGGACGGCGCAGCATCTGTCGAATGACCTGCACAAGCTTATACTCACCACCGCTGAGTTTAGCTAATTCCAGGTCCGCCTTACTATCCAACTCAGCCAGGTGCAGCTGGCGCCGGATATTCACTTCATAATTGTCTGCATCCATGGATTCAGCTTCATCCAACAGAAGCTGATACTTCTCCAACAGGGCATCCAAATCTTCGGCCTCGCCCATCTGTGCACAGATTTCTTCTGTCTCTGCCTGCAGACGCAGAAAATCACCGCTCAAGTAATCAAATACAGTGACATCCTGGCCTTTTTCCCGACTGGCAAACTGGCTGACATAGCCGACACGGCCAACATTCTCCCGCTCAAGTTTACCGTTGAACAGGAAATCATCCGGTCGTCGAAGCAGCTCTGCAAGCGTAGTCTTGCCGGTGCCGTTGCTGCCGATCAAGGCACAGTGTTTTCCTTCCTCCAGCGTAAAGGAAATTTCTTTGTATAAATCAATATCCGGAAATCCATAGGATAACTTTTCTGCTTTGATCATATTGATCCCTCTGCTTTTCTTTTTCTCAATTAAACATCATAAATGGAAATTGCCTGCTTTGCAAGTATTTCCGTCTTAAGCGAGAAAAATCAGCGTCTGCCGTGCAGCTCGGCAGACGCTGATACAAAGCAATTAAATTTCTGTCATCCACAGACCGTGGAGATTGCAGTACGCATAGACTGCAATGGGTTCTTCATGTTGTAATGCAAATTCTACTTTGGGAGCTTCATCGAAACTCAATGTCTTCCGTTGACCACCTCGATTCGTTTGAAGATAGATCCATTCAATGGAATGTTCCGGAGTCATTGGGTGGGCGGTGGATCCCACCGAAACATGGATCAAGCCATCGCGGATGGAAACAACCGGCATATGTTTTTCTTCGCTTGCCTCTACCGTGTTTGGTGTTAGACCTTCCATTTTTTCGCCGCAGCAGAAAATAGGAACACCCGCATCATGAATCATCCCAATCGTATTACCGCAGTGATGACAAACATAAAATCTATTTATGCCCATTGGACTCACCTCCATCTATGAATAATTGATTTGTTATTGTTATTATTATGAAAAGGCAGGGTGAATTATGCATCAGCCTGCATTCCATCCACCATCCAACAGAAGAACATCGCCATTGACATAGCTTGAGTCGTCACTGGCCAGAAATAGAGCGGCAGAGGCAATCTGCTCAGCAGTACCGGGCATCGGCGCAGCCGCCAGAACAGTTTTGACTCTCTCATAGCCAGTCATGTTAGGGACTCCCATGGAGCTGGAGATCTCTGTCATAATACCTCCGGGAGCAATGGCATTACAGCGGATTCCGTTGGGCATGTACATATAGGCCGTATTCTTGGTCAGAGAGACCACAGCCGCCTTCGACGCCGCATATACAGCACCTGCACAAGTCCGCATGGCTCCCAGAGAGGCAATATTAATGATATTGCCGCCTTCCCCCTGCTCCAGAAACACCTGAACTGCCTTACGCATCGCGTACATGGGTGCATAGACGTTGACCGCAAAGACCTGCTCGATCTTCTCGTTCACCACGTCGCCAATGGGGCTCATATCATCCATTACACCGGCATTGTTGACCATAATGTCCAATCTTCCGAATTCTTTGATCGCCAAATCGATCGCATCATTGATGGTCTCTTCCTTGGAAATATCTCCGGCAAAGGGAACCACTTTTCCCGGTTCGTCCTTCAATGTTTCGGCCAATGTTTCCAAACGTTCCTTTCTACGCGCAATCGCGATCACGTTGGCACCTTCACGAACAAACTTCTCTACAATTGCTTTTCCCATACCGGAGGAAGCACCGGTCACAACAACAGATTTACCATTTAATTTCATGATTCAATTCTCCTTTATTTCATTATTTCTAGTTTTATTTTATGGCTTTATTTTATCAATAATGATTCTTATTTTCTGTGACAAAATCACAAAAAAGGACGAGCGTAATATATATATACGTTCGCCCTATCTCAAATCATTACTTATTCGCCGTATTTGCTCTCCATATATCCGCCTCTTGCGTCAAGCACTACAGTTTGATCACCACCCACAGTAGGCGGATCAGATATCCAAAAGCTAACTTCCCAGATACCATGCTCAAAATCAAATTTTGCTCTTGTCATATCATACTCTATGGTACAGTATTCTGCTGCGATCTCTACCGCTTCCTCCCTGCGGATCACACCTTCGGCCAATTGAATGGTATGCAGAATCGATACGGCTTCCTCCTTATACTCTTCCCACCAGTTTTCCGCACCTTCGTTGATCAGTGCGAAATCGCCCGGGGTATTTCGGTAGCTGATAAAATCCCAAACCGGCTGATTATCATAAGTGCCGATATATGCTGTTTCTCCGTTGTCAAACGTGTACTCTACCTGAGAAAGCCCTGTGCCGCATACACCAAATCCATTTGGGTAGTATTTCAGGCTCAGCTTTCCCTCTTTTTGCCCGGCAGG
>CAZDXX010000039.1:0-10587 GCA_964509595.1 uncultured Oscillospiraceae bacterium | reverse complement strand
GGCGATGTAGCTGCGCAGACCGCTTTGGCAGATGACGTAGACCGGTTTGTCTTTGGGAATCTCATCCAGTCGCTCCCGCAGTTCATCCACGGGGATGTTGACAAAGCCGTCAATGGCGCCGCGGCGCAGTTCACCGGGAGTGCGGGTGTCCAGCAGGGTCACGCTGCCATCCCGGGGCAGCTTTGCCACGTCTTCCACGAAAAACTGCTTCAGGGTGCCGTTGGCAATGTTGTCGATCATGAAGCCTGCTATGTTCACGGGATCCTTGGCGGAGGAGTAGGGGGGCGCGTAGGCCAGATCCAGCTCCTTCAAGTCGGTGGCCTTCATCCCGGCGTGGATGGCGGTGGCCAGCACGTCGATGCGCTTGTCCACGCCCTCGTAACCCACGATCTGAGCACCCAGCAAGCGATAGGTCTCCTTTTCAAAAACCACCTTCATGGTCATGACCTTGCCGCCGGGGTAGTAGCCGGCGTGGCTCATGGGGGAGAGAATGACCTTGTCCACGTCCAGAGAGGCCTTTCTGGCGGCAGTCTCGTTCAGTCCTGTGGAGGCGGCGGTCAGGGAAAAGACCTTGATGACGCTGCTGCCCAGACTGCCGCCGTAGCGGCTGTCTCCTCCGCAGATGTTGTCCGCGACAATGCGGCCCTGCTTGTTGGCGGGCCCGGCCAGAGAAATCAGCGCATCCTCGCCGGTGACAAAGTGCTTTACCTGCACTGCGTCGCCCACGGCGTAAATGTCGGGAACGGAGGTCTCCATTCGGTCGTTGACCAGAATGCTGCCTTTGATGCCCAATTCCAGTCCGGCGTCTTTGGCGAGTGCGGTGTCGGGGGTCACGCCGATGGCCAGCACCACCATGTCGGCGTGCAGAGGCGCTTCGCCCTTCAACAAAACATCCACGCCGCCATCGGTTTCTTCAAACCCTTCCACCGTGTGTCCCAGAGTCAACTGAATGCCGCGCTTGCGCACCTCGCTGTGGATGAAGGAGGCCATGTCGGCGTCAAAGGGGTTCATCAGCTGCTTGGGCCGCTGGACAATGGTGATTTCCATGCCCAGTTCCCGCAGGTTTTCCGCCAGTTCCAGTCCGATGAAGCCGCCGCCTGCCAGCACAGCGGATTTGGGGTGGTGTTGGTTGATGTATTCCTTGATGCGGAAGGTGTCCTCCACCGTGCGAAGAGTGAACAGCTTGTCCAGACCCACGCCGGGCAGAGCAGGCTGGGTGGGCTTCGCGCCGGGGGAGAGGAGCAGCTTGTCGTAGCGTTCCTCGAATTCCTCGCCGGTCTCCAGATTGCGTACCGAAACGGTTTTGTGCTCGGGGTGGATGGCAGTCACCTCGTGGCGCACCTTCATGTCCACGCGGAAGCGGGTGAAAAAGCTTTTGGGGGTCTGCAGGGTCAGTTCATGGGGGTCGGTGATCACATCACCAATATAGTAGGGAAGGCCGCAATTGGCATAGGAGATATATCCGGAACGCTCAAATACGACGATCTCAGCCTGCTCATCCAATCTGCGGATTCGGGCTGCCGCGGTGGCTCCGCCGGCCACGCCGCCGACAATGACGACTTTCATGTTGGTTCAACCTCCCGGAACAGGTTTCTTATGTTGATAAAAGAATTATAGCGCGAAATTTTGTGTTTTGTCATCGGAAAAGTAAAAAATTTTGCCGCGGGTATGGTGTGCACGGGGTGAGCAGGTTTGGCTGGCTCCTGCCGGGTCAGGACGCTCTTTGCGTACTTGCCGCGCAGTCATTGGGCGGCGTATGATCTGCCTTTGATTAAAAAATGCGCAGGGGAATGACCTGTAAATTTGAATTTTGGGTTGTATTTTATTTGATTCTACGGTACAATAGCCGCGACAATTTAATAATGGGAGATCAAGTAATTTTGTTGTAACGCCGTAAAAAACGGCGGAAGGAGAATAAGCAATGAAAAAACGGATCCTTGCAGTTTTCCTGGCGGCTGCCGCCATGATGTGTTCACTTTGTGCATGCAATGGAACAACTTCGAACGCGGAGCAGGCCAGCGACGAAATCACTGTTGGTATCGCCCAAGACCTGGATAATAGTCTTGACCCGTATCAAACAACGGCCGCAGGAACTAGAGAGGTCATGTTCAACGTCTTTGAAGGTTTGGTCAAGCCGGATTCGGACGGAAACTTCGTGGAGGCTGTGGCTTCCAAGGTGGAGATTTCCGAGGATGGCTTAACGTACTCTTTCACCATTCGTGACGGCGTGGTGTTCCACAACGGAGCCGCCTGCACGACAGACGATGTACTTTATTCTTTCGAAACCTGCGCCGCTACCTCGGTTTATTCTAACGTGGTAGAGGCGCTTTCTGCTATTGTGGAAACCACCGTTGAGGGCAATGTCGTATCTGTGACTCTTGCGGAACCCAACAGTGATTTTATGAGTGCAATTTCCAGCGTTTACATTCTGCCCAAGGATTACGCGGATCAGGCAACCAAGCCGGTGGGTACCGGCCCGTTCAAGTACGCCTCCCGCAGCGTGCAGGAAAACTTCGTTCTGGAACGCCACGATGAATATTACGGGGAGTCTGCCGGTGTGAGCAAGGTGACCTATAAGATCTATGAGGACGCCAATGCTCTGGTCACCGCACTGGACAGCGGTGCTCTGGATCTGGTGGCCCACCTGACCATTGATCAGGTGAACAACCTGTCCAATGGCTATGAGATTCTGGAAGGCACCATGAACCTGGTGCAGGCCATCTATCTCAACCACCGTGTCGCTCCCTTTGACAACGAGAAGGTGCGTCAGGCTCTGTGCTATGCCATCGATGTGGATGCCATGCTGGAACTGACCGCAGAAGGTCACGGCAGCAAGGTGGGCTCCTCCATGTACCCTGCCTTTGGCAAGTACTTTGATGAGGAACTGACCGAGGCCTATCCCCACGATGTGGAAAAGGCGAAGCAGCTGCTGGCTGAGGCCGGCTATGCGGATGGGTTCACCTTCACCATCAGGGTGCCCAGCAACTATCAGCCCCACGTGGACTCCACGGTGGTTCTCGCCGAACAGCTCAAGCAGGTGGGCATCAATGCCCAGATCGAGCAGATCGACTGGAACACCTGGCTGACCGATGTGTACGCCAACCGTGAGTTTGAGGCTACCGTGGTCGGTTTTGATGCCAGCATCCTGAGTCCCACGGCCCTGCTGGCCCGCTGGGTCAGCGACAGCAGCAAGAATATGATCGGCTACAACAACGCGGAATACGACCGGACCTATGCTCAGGCGGTCGCCACCGTGGACGATGCGGAGCAGACCGAGCTGTTCAAGCGCTGCCTGGAGATTCTCAGTGAGAGCGCCGCCAACGTCTATACCCAGGATCTGGCCGATTTTGTGGCCATCAACCCGAAACTGGAAGGCTTTGAGTTCTATCCCCTGTACGTGATGGATATGTCCAAACTGGCCTGGGTCGAGTAAACGAGCTTAATACTGTCATCCTGAGGCGCAAAGCGGCGAAGAATGCCCGAAAGGGCAACCGTAAAAGCCCGAAGGGCTGAAACGATTCTTTCGCCGCGCCCAGAATGACAAATGCGAGAGAGGTGAGGAGTATGAAATATGTTATTAAAAAGTTAATTACTCTCATTATTACATTGTTTATTGTTTCGCTTCTTGCCTTCCTTGCCTTTCAGGTGATTCCCGGCGATCCCACCACCAAGATGCTGGGAACCGAGGCCACGCCCGAGGCCAGAGAGGCTCTGCGCGCGGAACTGGGCCTTGATCAGCCCGTGCTGGTGCGCTATTGGGACTGGTTGACCGATTTTCTGCGGGGAGATATGGGCGAAAGTTACAGTTACCGTATGCCGGTCGCCGACATGCTGGCGGATAAGCTGCCTGTCACCTTCCTGCTGGCCATCATGTCCTTTGTGTTCACCGTTGTGTTGTCCATTCCGCTGGGTGTTCTGGCGGGCAGCGCACGCAGTAAGGTGCTGGATGTGATCATTACCGCACTTGACCAGATTGTCATGAGCATCCCGCCATTTTTTATTGGCATTCTGGCAACCTTTTTGTTCGGAACGCTTCTGCGTCTGTTTACTCCCGGCAATTTTATTTCCTATGAGGAAAGCTGGAGCGCCTGCCTAGGGTATCTTGTTCTTCCGGCGCTCTCCATCGCTATTCCCCGCATCGCCATGACGGTCAAAATGCTGCGAAGCTCCATTCTGACCCAAATGGAGGGAGATTATGTGCGCACCGCACGCAGCCGCGGCAATAACCGCCGTGCAGTCATGGTGCGGCACGTTCTGAAAAACGCATTGATCCCTGTCATTACCTTCCTGGCGGTCTCCGCCGCGGAGATCATGACGGGAAGTATCATCATCGAACAGGTCTTTACCATCCCCGGAGTCAGCCGTCTGCTGCTGGCCAGCATCTCCAGCCGCGACTTCCCCGTGGTACAGGCCATTGTGGTCATCCTGGCAGCCTGGATCGTGATCATCAATTTCGTGGCCGACCTTCTGTATCAGCTGGTCGATCCTCGCATCCGGCTGAAGTGAAAGGGGATGGCTTAACTATGAAAAAAACAGGGAATCCCTTTTTGTATATCGGCGGCGCGATCAGCGCGGTCATGGTTTTGCTGATCGTTGTGGGTTATTTCTGGACCCCTTATGACCCCACCGCCATGGAGGCAAAGAAGTTTTTGCCCCCGTCCTTTGCCCATCTGCTGGGTACCGATAATTTTGGACGTGATATTTTCAGCCGTGTGCTGGACGGCGCCGGAACCACGCTGTTCATTGCCGTCTGCGTTGTGGTCATCGGCTGTGTGGCCGGTATCATCATCGGAAGCCTGTGCGGTTATTACGGTGGCCTGCCCGATGCGGTTTTGACCCGTGTGTGTGACTCCATCACGGCATTTCCGTCCTTCCTGCTGGCTCTGGTCATCGTCACGATCACCGGCAGCGGAACCTACAACATCATTCTGGCTCTGGGTATTTTGTTTATCCCCAGTTTCGCCCGTATTGTGCGCGGCGAATTTGCCAAGTGCCGGGAACTGAACTATATCAAAAGCGCGAAATTGATGGGTGTCGGGAATTTTCGGCTGATGTTCTGCCATATCCTGCCCAACACGTTTCCGGTACTGCTCAGTTCCATTACCATCGGCTTCAATAACGCTGTCCTCAGCGAGGCCAGTATGAGCTTTCTTGGCATCGGCATTCAGCCTCCTGACGCCAGTCTGGGGTCCATGCTCAGCGACAGCCAGACCTATCTGAAAAGCGCACCCTGGTATGCGCTGGGCACCGGCGCGGTCATCATCCTGCTCATTCTGGGCTTCAGCCTGCTCAGTGAAGGGCTGCAGCGCAGCCGGAAGGGAGGCTGAGAACATGGCAGATATTCTGAAGGTACAAAACCTGCGTGTCCACTTCCACGATGCGGCTCCCGACCGCTTTGCCGTGGATGACATCTCCTTCAACATTGCGGAGGGCGAGATCGTCGGACTGGTGGGGGAAAGCGGCAGCGGCAAGACCGTGACCGCCATGAGCATCAGCGGTCTGCTACCCGGCCGAAAAGCGCAGAAAGAAGGCAGCATCACCCTGGACGGCAGTGAGATTTTCCAGTGCCCTGACGCCGAGATTCTGGACATTCTGGGCGAAGAACTGGGCATCGTATTTCAGGAGCCCATGACCGCCATGAATCCGGTCATGCGCATCGGCCCTCAGGTGGAAGAGGCGCTGCGAGTCCACACCGACCTGCCCAAAGAGGAACGCAAGCGGCTTGCGCTGGAGGTCATGGATCGTGTGGAGCTGAACGACCCGGAGACGGTGTACTATAAGTACCCCCATGAGCTGTCGGGCGGTATGCTGCAGCGCGTCATGATCGCGGCGGCCATTATCAGCCATCCCAAGATTCTTCTGGCCGATGAGCCCACCACGGCACTGGATGTGACCATTCAGGCGGAGATTCTTCAGCTTTTGAAGAAGCTGAACCGGGAGCGCAACATGGCCATTTTGCTCATCAGCCACAATCTGCACGTGGTGCGCAAGCTCTGCACCCGCGTGATCGTCATGAAGCGCGGAAAAATTGTGGAAGACCGTCCTGTGGAGGAGATTTTCAACAACCCGCAGCATGAATATACCCAGCAGCTGATCGCCGCCATCCCTACAAGGAATAAGAGGCTGATTTGACAAAATGATTCGGAAGGGAGTGCTCTTCGTGGAACAAGATTTGATTTTGCGTGTGCGTGATCTGAACACCTATTACACCGAGGGGCGCACTCTGTTCGGAGGAAAGGGGAAGCGTAAGCAGGTTCTCAAAAACGTCTCCTTTGACCTTTACGAGGGCGAGATCGTCGGACTGGTGGGTGAAAGCGGCAGCGGTAAGACCACCCTGAGCCGTGCCATTCTCGGAATGCTGACGGATTACGAGGGTGAAATCACCCACTTTTCCCAGCGTCCCCAGATGGTGTTTCAGGACCCCTTCAGCAGCCTGAACCCGGCCCATACCATCGGCTGGATTTTGGAAGAGCCCCTGCGTGTTCAGGGAAAACTCAGCAAGGCCGAACGGCGGGATGCTGTACTGGAAGTTTTGGAGCAGGTGGGTCTGGGCGCGGAGTATGCCTCCCGCCGTCCCCGGGAGCTGTCCGGCGGCCAGCGTCAGCGTGTGTCCATTGCCGGCGCAGTCATCACCCGGCCCAAACTGATCGTTGCCGACGAGCCGGTCAGCGCTTTGGACGTGACCATTCAGGCACAGATTCTTCAGCTGCTGGTGGATTTGAAGAAAAAGTACGAGCTGAGCTATCTGTTCATTAGCCACGACCTGAATGTGGTCTACCAGATCTGCAACCGCGTGCTGGTCATGCGAAAGGGAGAACTGGTGGAGCAGAACACAGTGGATGAGCTGTTCGCTAACCCGCAGCAGGAGTATACCAAACAGCTGCTTACAGCAGCGGAATAAGAAATTTTTAAAAGCGGCCTGTACAAGGCCGCTTTTTGCATTGTTATTTGCAAAGGAAACGTGTATAATATCTCCATCTGTTTTGTGTGTGCCCGAGGAGGGATCGGCATGGAAAAAATTTCGATGACAACGCCGCTGGTGGAACTGGACGGCGATGAAATGACCCGTATCGTCTGGAAGGAGATCAAGGAGCAGCTGCTGCTGCCCTATATCGACCTGAAGACTGTTTATTTTGACTTGAGCCTGCCCAATCGTGAGGCCACGAGAGACCAGGTAACAGTGGATTCGGCCTGTGCCATTCAGGAGCATGGCGTAGGTGTGAAATGCGCCACCATTACTCCCAACGCCCAGCGTGTGGAGGAATATGACCTGAGCGAAATGTGGAAGTCACCCAACGGCACCATCCGTGCTGTTCTGGACGGCACCGTGTTTCGTGCCCCCATCATGGTCAAGGGAATCTCGCCCGTGGTGAAGAACTGGCAGGAACCCATCACCATCGCCCGCCATGCCTACGGTGATGTGTACAGGGCTGTGGAGTGCCGTGTTCCAGGCCCCGGCGTGGCTGAGCTGGTGTTTACCGCCGCGGACGGCACCTGTTCCCGCCAGACCATTCTGGAATTCCAGGGTGCCGGCGTGATTCAGGGCCAGCACAACAAGGACGATTCCATCCGCTCCTTTGCCCACTCCTGCTTCCGGTACGCCATTTCCACCAAGCAGGATCTGTGGTTCTCCACCAAGGATACCATCTCCAAGCAGTACGATCACACATTCAAAGATATTTTCCAGGAGATTTACGATGCCGAGTACAAGGAGCAGTTTGAAGCACTGGGCATCACCTATTTCTACACCCTGATCGACGACGCGGTGGCTCGTGTGATCCGGTCCAAAGGCGGATTTATCTGGGCCTGCAAGAACTATGACGGCGATGTTATGAGCGACATGGTCTCCACCGCCTTCGGCAGTTTGGCTATGATGACCTCCGTGCTGGTTTCTCCTGACGGGAAGTACGAGTATGAGGCCGCCCACGGCACCGTGACCCAGCACTACTACCGTTATCTGAAGGGCGAAAGCCCCTCCACCAACCCTGTGGCCACCCTGTTCGCCTGGACGGGTGCACTGGCCAAGCGCGGCGAGCTGGACGGCAACCAGGCGCTGGTCCACTTTGCCGCCAAGCTGGAACAGGCGACTCTTGCAACCATCGAGGGCGGCGTCATGACCAAGGATCTGTCCGGCCTGTGGGAGGGCGAGGTTCCGGCAAAGACCGTGACCACTGGCGAGTTCCTGTCTGCCATCCGTGAAAAACTGGAGCAGATGCTGTAAGGGTTTTCGATAATTGTTTACAAATCTTTCACCGGAGTGGAACTTGTTTCCACTCCGGTTTTATATTACAATACAATAGAAATAAGCTGTTTGAGAGGATTTGATATCCTGTGAAAAGAAAACTGTTTGCTTTGGTTATGGCCCTGTGCCTGTTGATATCTTCGGCATCTGCCCTGACGGTGGAGCAGGCCGGAGAACTGTTAAAGGAGTACTATATTGACGAAGTCCCGGAAGAGGTGCTGACACAGCCTACCATTAAGGAAATGCTCTCGGCGCTGGGTGACCCCTATACGGCCTACTACAATGCTGAGGAGTACGCCGCGTTCATGGCCGCGGTGGAGGATACCAGACTCGTGGGCATCGGCATTCAGTCCTACTATCGCTCTGAGGGTGTTCAGATCGCTCTGATAGCGCCCAATTCTCCGGCCGGTGAAGCCGGACTGCAGGCGGGGGACTACATCATCGGCATTGATGGCCACGATGTCCGGGGTGCGGCTGAGGCGGACATTGACAACTGGATTCACGGCGAGATGGGTACCAATGTGACGTTGAGTATCCAGCGCGGTACGGAAACGTTTGAAGTGACCCTGATGCGCCGCGAGGTGGTGTTTCCTACGGTCACACTGGATAAGATCGAAAACCGCATCGGCTGGATCACCTGCAGTGCCTTCGGATCCACCACATTCCAATATTTCTACGAGATCGTCACCGCTCACGATGAAGAAGTGGACGAGTGGGTCATCGACCTGCGCGGCAACAGTGGCGGAGATGTGCTCTCGGCCCTGTTTTCCGTCGGCTGCTTTGGCGGCACCGGTTCAGGAGCCTATTTCCGGGACGGAGATGGAACCTATTACGGCTATCTGTTTTCTCCGGACATGATCACTGCGTTAGGGTATTTCGACGGCGATCTGTCGGCCTTTTCGGGATACGGTTATCTGACCGAAGACGCGGCACATGTACTGGTGGATGAAAACACCGCCAGCGCGGCGGAGCTGTTCTGTGCAGCCATTCGTGATTCGGGAGCCGGCCTGATCATTGGCGAGCGTACATATGGTAAGGGAGTGGCACAAACCCTGCTCAGTGAGGAAACCGAGGGCGTTGGGGAATACTTTCAGGATGGCGATGCCATGAAGATCACCACGGAACGGGTCTACGCAACACAGGGCGGAACCTATGATCACGTGGGCATTCTGCCTCATTTCCAGGTAGATGCCGATTTGGCGGACGAGGTGGCGGCCCTTCTGGCAGCGCCTATCTCGGAGGGGGAAACCCTTTTGGTGCTGGGAAATCTGAGTGATACCAGCAAACTGGTCAGTGCCATGGCGATCCCCCTCAGTATGGTGCAGGCGGCGGAACACGCCGCTGCGGTGGAGGAACTCTTGGCAGCCATTCCGGTAACGGCCTACTGCGCGGTTCAGGAAAACGGAGAAATGCGCCAGATCACGCTGGAAGAGGCGGCTGCACTGGCAGGCGTGACTCTGAACCGGATGACCTTCGCGGACACAGAGAACTCAGACTATTACTATGAGATCAATACTCTGGGTCTGTACGGCATTGTGAACGGCGTTGGGGATGGAAGCTTCCGTCCGGATGAGGAACTGACGCGAGCCGCCCTGTGCGCGCTGCTGGCAAAGGCGCTGCGTTGCCCGATGCCTGATGAAGCGGTGACATTTGAAGATGTTCCTGTCGATGCGTGGTATGCCCCTTATGTGGCCGCCCTGTGCGAAATGGGGCTGATCGAAGGGGATAAGGACGGGTTGTTCCATCCGGAAGAAGTCGTCAGCCATGAGCAGTTTTTGGCGATTTTGGGCCGCACGGCCCAATGGCTGGATATGGATTATTACGAGTTGTCCCGGCATGACGGGATCTACGGTGACCAGATTCCCTCGGAGGAAGATCTGGCTGAGCGCTTCGGCAGCTTTGCCGAATGGGCGCGGGAGTTGGTCTGGCTGTGCAACGGCGGTCTGGTCTGGGCGGATCTGAGCGAAGTGGATGCCGCCGGCGCCACTACCCGCGCGGAGGCGGCGGCCGGCGTATACAATCTGCTGCAGGCATCCGGTGTGATTCCCGGCTGAGTCTGCCGAAAAGGGCAAAGAGAAAAAACATCCTGAAATTCACGTGAACTTCAGGATGTTTTTGATTCGTGTTACATCTTAGGACAGCAGTAATTTGTCATCTGCTTCGGTGGAGCCGGTAGCCTGGCCGAACTTGGCAAGCAGGTCTTCCACGGTCAGCTTCTGCTTTTCCTCACCGGAGATGTCCAGAGCGATCTTGCCCTCGTACATCATGATCAGGCGGTCGCCGTACTCGATGGCGTCACGCATGTTGTGGGTGATCATCAAAGTGGTCAGCCTGTCGCGGTTGAC
>CAZDXX010000038.1:0-10760 GCA_964509595.1 uncultured Oscillospiraceae bacterium | reverse complement strand
TGAACATTCTGATCAAGCTGTGCTCCACCGTTTCCATCGTGTTCTGCGGCCTGATTGTCACTTTCAACCTGATCGGTCTGCTCTAATTCAACAAACACTTATGGCCCGCGCTCGAATGAGCGCGGGCTTTTTCGCCTTTATGCAAGTTCTTTCATCCTTTCATTGCATCTCTTCTCCGTATTCTTCCAAAAATCCCAAAAACAGAATTGCAAAACGCAAGATACAAGGCATTGATTTTCATATCAAAACGTGCTATTGTATCTATGTCACTATAATCTTGATTGGGGGCAGCCCTATGCTAAACGTCAATATCCAACCCCTGTGCTGGAAGAACGGCGAATTTATTCCTGCCGCAGCCGCGCCCGAAGCTACTCGTGAAAAAACGATGGCTTACAATATCCTGAACGCTCACAATCAATCTGCCGATATGGATCACTTGGCCTTGCGCTTCGACGCGCTGGCCTCTCATGATATTACTTATGTTGGAATTATTCAGACCGCCCGCGCTTCTGGTTTGAAAGAATTCCCCCTTCCCTATGTACTGACCAATTGCCACAATTCCCTGTGTGCTGTTGGCGGCACTATCAACGAAGATGACCACATTTTCGGTCTGTCCGCTGCTAAAAAGTACGGTGGCGAATTCGTGCCACCCCATCAGGCCGTCATCCATTCCTATATGCGCGAGCGCTATGCCGCACCCGGCCGCATGATTTTGGGTTCCGACTCCCACACCCGTTATGGCGCCTATGGATGCATGGCAATTGGCGAAGGCGGCCCAGAACTGGCGCGCCAGTTATTGCAGAAGGATTATAACATTGATTACCCCAAGATCATCGCTATTTACCTGACCGGTGCCCCCAACCCCGGCGTTGGTCCGCAGGATGTGGCCTCCGCTTTAATGGGCACTACCTTCAAAACCGGCCTGGTCAAAAATGCAGTCATGGAATTCTTCGGTCCCGGTGTGGGTACCATCTCCATGGACTATCGCTGCGGCATCGATGTTATGACTACCGAAACCACCTGTCTGTCCTCTGTGTGGCAGACCGACGAACATACCAAGGCAACCCTGACCGAGTTGGGCCGCGGCGATACCTACTATGAAATGCAGCCCGCCGATGGTGCCCTGTATGACGGCATGATTGAATTGGATCTATCTACCATCAAGCCCATGATCGCCCTACCCTTCCATCCATCCAACGTCTATACCATTGCTGAATTCAAAGCCAACGCCGCAGATTTGCTGCGTCAGGTAGAGAAAGACGCCGAGGAGCAGCTTGGCGTCAAAAAACTGCCCGGTTCTTTGCTTGACAAAATTAAGAACGGCAAGTTCCATGTGGACCAAGGTGTAATTGCCGGCTGTTCCGGTGGTACTTATCAGAACCTGAGGCGTGCCGCCGAGATCATCGGCACCACTCCCATCGGAAACGATGTTTTCCGCTTGTCTTGCTACGCAGGCAGTATGCCCATCCTGACCGAGCTGACCCGTCAGGGGTATGTCACCAGTTTGATGGCTGCCGGTGCCGACCTTCGCTCCTGCTTCTGCGGGCCTTGCTTCGGCGCCGGTGACACACCGGCCAACGGAGCCTTCTCCATCCGTCACTCCACCCGCAACTTCCCCAATCGTGAAGGCTCCAAACCCGGCGAGGGCCAACTGTCCTATGTAGCACTGATGGATGCTCGTTCTATTGCAGCAACTGCCCGAAATGGCGGTGTACTCACTGCCGCTGACGAGTTGGAGGATTGTCCTGTCGACACTGCAAGTGAATTGTTTGCCTTCGATGACTCTGCGTACAAATCTCGCGTCTATATGGGTGTCGGCAAAGCTCAGCCAGAGACCGAATTGGTCTACGGCCCTAACATTGCCGACTGGCCGGAACAAATTCCTCTGCCCGAAAATCTATTGCTGACTGTGGCAGCCGCCATTTACGACCCCGTGACCACTACCGATGAGTTGATTCCCTCCGGTGAAACCTCTTCTTATCGTTCCAATCCCCTAAAGCTAGCCGAGTTCACACTCTCTCGCAGAGATCCCGGCTACGTGGGCCGTGCAAAGGAAATGCTGGCCGTAGAACAACTGCGCCGCACTGATCCCTCCGCCCCTGCAGTTGTGGCTGCTTTGGCCGGTCATGATGCCGCAAATACCGGTCTGGGAACACTGGTCATGGCGCTGCGCCCCGGCGATGGTTCTGCTCGTGAGCAGGCCGCTTCCTGTCAGCGCGTATTGGGCGGCTGCGCCAACATCGCTGTGGAATACGCTACCAAGCGTTATCGTTCCAACGTGATCAACTGGGGTATGTTGCCCTTCATCCTTCCCGAAGCGGAACAACTAAATCTTCAGGCTGGTGATAAACTGTTCATCCCCGGCATCCGTTCCCTGCTGGAAGGTGATGGCGACCGCATTGAAGCTACCCTGATCCAGAACGGCTTTGAAACCGTTGTTACTTTGCAGCTCCCCGATCTGAGCCGCGAACAACGCGACATCATTTTGGTCGGTTGTCTGATTAACTATTACGCTAAAGATCTTTAATCTATAAACCGGCGAAAAGGCCGCGTGGAATTCAAACTCCACGCGGCCTTCACATATTTTAATTTAATTCTTTTGGATCCATTCCGGCCATCTTCTCCATCTGGAGCAGCAGCCATGTGGGGTCCTGGTCACCATACCCCCGTTCGTTCAAAGAATCCAGCATCTGTCTGGTCACCCGAGTCAGCGGAGCCTCAGCTCCCACCTGCTCCACACATTCCATGGCCAGACGCATATCCTTAGCAAGCATCTTGACCGGCATGGAGGTGCGCTTGAACGAACGATCCCGGATCTCCGGTGCTTTAAAGTCGAGGTACTTGTTGTACATCATACTCTCACCGATAATGTCCATAGCGACCTCTGAATTAACACCTGCCTTTTCACAGAACGCCAATGTCTCGGCCAGCATCTGCATATTGATGGCAAGCATCATGTTATGTGCCAGTTTCATAGCACGAGCGCCATAACCCTCACCCAAGTAGTACTGGGCACGGGACAAATCCTGAAACAACGGCAGCGCTCTGTCATAGGCCGCCTTAGGACCGGAGCACATGACAGTAATCGTCTTGGCTTTGGCCATGTCCGTTCCGCCACCGATTGGCGCACAGAGGAATACCCCTCCCTTGGCTTTGATGGCCGCATCACATTGAGCGCTGACTTCGATGGAAACCGTACTCATGTCGATAACGATCTGGCCCTTATCCAATACCGTCAGAACACCGTTTTCGCCAAAAACACAGTCCTTTAACGCCGCCGGATCAGGAACAGACAAGAAGATAAACTCGGCATCTTGTGCTGCTTCCGCAACAGATGATGCTTTCTTTGCGCCCTTCATTTCATCGCACTTGGCGGTAATCACATCATAGACTGCCAACTCATGGCCCGCCTCGATTAGATTCTGCGCCATGGAACCACCCATACTGCCCAAACCGACGAATGCCGCTTTTGCCATATCTACCCCTCCAAAAACAACAGCCGCAAAGCAATTTATTTCACTTGCTTTGCGGCCATTATGCTATAAAGCCTGTAAAACCGGCAATCAGCAGGTCCACTTGCCGCCCATCAGCAGATACATGACTGCCTTCTGAGCGTGCAAACGGTTCTCCGCCTCTTCGAAAATCTCATCGGCATGTGCCTCAAAGACCTCAGCAGTGATCTCTTCGCCGCGGTGTGCGGGCAAGCAGTGCTGCACCATAGCACCGGGGTTGGCCAGAGCCATCAGTTCGTCGTTGACCTGATAGATGCCCTCAAAGGCCAAACGGCGCTTCTGAGCCTCCTCTTCCTGACCCATGGATGCCCAGACGTCGGTAATAACCACATCAGCACCCTTGGCGGCTTCCTTCGGGTCACGCACCAGTTCGAACTTGGCGTCGGTCACAGTGGCAGCAAACTCCAGCACCTGCGGATCGGGATCATACCCCTCGGGGCATGCCACGGACACATTCATGCCACACTTCAAGCCACCCACGATCAGAGAGTTTGCCATGTTGTTGCCATCGCCAATGAAGCACATTTTCAGGCCCTCCAGACGAGCCATGCGCTCACGGATGGTCATCAAGTCAGCCAGAATCTGGCAAGGATGAGCAAAGTCGGTCAAACCGTTGATAACAGGGACGGAAGAATACTTTGCCAGCTCTTCCACCTCTGACTGACCATAAGTACGAATCATAATACCGTCACAATAACGGTCCAGTACGCGGGCAGTATCCTCGATGGGCTCGCCACGGCCAATTTGACTGTCCTTGCCAGACAGGAAAATGGCGTGTCCACCCAACTGATAGATACCGGTCTCGAAGGAGACACGGGTACGGGTGGAGTTCTTCTCAAAAATCATTGCCAAGACCTTGCCTCGCAGATAGTCGTGAGCAATACCGTGCTTCTGATTGTATTTCATCTGATCGGCCACGTCCAGAATCTCCGTAATCTCCTCACGGGTCAGATCGAGAATTTTCAGCAAATCGCGCTTCATCTTACAGTTCCTCCAATGTCTTCTTCATAATAGCCAGACCTTCGTCCATCTCTTCCTTAGTAATAACCAGAGGAGGCAACAGGCGAATCTTAGCACCGGCCGTCAGCACCAACAGTCCGTTCTCAACCAGCTTAGCAGCCAGTTCCTTGTTGGTATAAGGGGCATTCACTTCAATGCCGAGCATCAATCCCATACCGCCGACATTACCCAGGCAAGAAAGTCCCAGCGCTTCGATACCAGTCTTCAGGTAATTTCCCTTTTCCTTAACTTCTGCCAAAGCGCTTTCGTCCAAAATATCCAGAACGGCCAAGGCTGCGGCAGCACTAACAGGATTGCCGCCGAAGGTGGTAGCGTGGGTACCGGGCGTCAGTACATTGCGGCACTTTTCATTGGCCATGATACCACTCATGGGCAGGCCACCGGCAATCCCCTTGGCAAAGGAGGCTACATCAGGAGTGATACCGTACTCTTGGAACGCAAACAAGCTGCCGGTACGGCCAACACCGGTCTGCACTTCATCCACCAAAAGCAGCCAGTCACGCTTTTCACACAAATCTGCCAGAGCGTGAACAAATTCCTTGTCCAGCGGCATAACGCCGCCTTCGCCCTGAACCAGCTCCACCATAACCGCACACACATCGTGGCCGGCCACGGCTTCCACCGCGTCCAGATTGGGCAATGCATAGCGGAAACCATCGGTAAAGGGGAAGAAATAGTTATGGAACACATCCTGCCCGGTTGCAGCCAGAGTAGTAATGGTACGACCATGGAACGAGTTGACCAGAGTGATAACGGTACCTCTTCCCTTCCCGTACTTATCAAAGCTGTACTTGCGAGCCAGCTTGATCATACCTTCGTTGGCCTCACCGCCGCCGTTTGCAAAGAACACATTGGACATACCAGTGCGCGTGCACAGCTGTTCAGCGAGTTTGATGTACGGCTCAGAATAAAACAGGTTGGAGATATGGCCCAGCTTGGCCGCCTGTTCAGTAATGGCACTGATCCATTTTTCATTGGAATAACCGACCGAGCAAACACCGATACCAGATGTGAAGTCAATATATTTCTCGCCAGCAGCATTCCAAAGGGTCGCGCCCTTGCCGTGGTCAATATCTACATCGAAACGGCCGTAAGTCTGCATGACATACTGCCGATCCAGAGATTTCAAAGTTTCATGATCCATGATTGTTTCTCCTTACTTAAGCAGGGTACCGATACCCTCATCCGAAAGCAACTCAATGAGGATAGAGTGCGGAATTCGTCCATCCAGAATGACGGTACTATGTACGCCGGAGCGAACCGCCTCCACACAACATTCGATTTTGGGGATCATGCCGCCGGAAATGATACCATCTTTGACCAAACTAGGAACGGCAGACACATTGAGTTCCTGAATGAGGGTAGACTCATCCTTGGGATCGCGCAGCAGACCACGCACATCAGTCAGCAGCAGTAGTCGCTCAGCGCCTAGCGCCGTTGCCAGTTTAGCCGCTGCGGTATCCGCATTGATGTTATATGCTGTGTCGGCATCAATTCCCTGTGCCACGGTAGATACCACAGGGATATAACCGTTCTTCAGTGCAGTAATGACCGGGTCAGCACACACTTCGGTCACTTCACCTACCAGGCCGTACTTTTCGTCCAACTGCGTGGCCTGGAACAGACCGCCGTCCATACCGCACAGTCCAACCGCCTTACCACCCATACGATTAAGGGTAGCCACCAGGTTCTTGTTCACCCTGCCGCAGAGCACCTGCTGCACGATGTCCATAGTCTCCTGGTCTGTGTAACGCAGCCCGTCCACGAATTTAGACTCCTTGCCGATCTTTTTCAGCATTTCGTTAATCTCCGGGCCGCCGCCGTGAACAACAACCACATGGATACCGACCAAATGGAGCAGGATGATATCAGAAATAACTGCCTGACGCAGTTCTTCCGAAATCATAGCATTACCACCGTACTTAACCACAATGGTTTTCCCGCTGTATTTCTGAATATACGGCAGGGCCTCTGCCAGCACATTGGCCCGGTCGATATGGGAATAGGACATGTTCATTCACCTTCAAATGGAATAGTATTGCAGAAAGTTATTGGATACGCCTGATGGAGATAAAATGTTCCAAGTCAAAGAACGGAGACAGTTCATGAGGGAGCATACCAAGGTATGTGCCCGAAATAAATTGCCGCTCGTTCTGCAGCATTGGGGCATTTGATCCCATCAGGTACGGTAGTCGCCGTTGATCTTGACGTACTCGTAGGTCAGGTCGCAGCCCCAACAGGTGGCTTCGTGGTCGCCCTCGTGGAGATCCACTTCAATGATGACCTCGTCCTGACTCAGAATGCTCTTGGCGGTCTCCTCATCAAAATTCAGACCAGCGCCATCCTTACAGACCAAAATCTCACCCACGGCGGACTTGAACTTGGCATCCACAAACTCAGGGCGGAAGGGAGCCTTAGAATAGCCCATAGCACACAGAACACGACCCCAGTTGGCATCGGCGCCAAACATGGCGGCCTTCACCAGAGAGGAACCGACCACAGCCTTGGCCAAACGCTCGGCAGTCTCTTCACTGCGGGCGTTCTTCATGGTGCAGGTGACCAACCGGGAAGCGCCCTCGCCGTCAGAGGCAATGCACTTGGCCAGATACTCACATACAGAGTGCAGAGCCTTATAGAAGACAGTATAATTGTCATCCTTCCACTCGATCAAGGGATTCTCCGCCATACCGTTGGCCAGCACTACACACATATCGTTAGTGGAGGTGTCACCATCTACAGTAACACGGTTGAAGGTACGGTTGACAATCTCAACCAGAGCCTCCTGAAGAACATCAGGAGTAATGTTGCAGTCGGTAGTCACAAAAGCAAGCATGGTGCCCATGTTAGGATGGATCATGCCGGAACCCTTGGCGATGGCACCGATGGTAACAGGCTTACCGCCGATATTCACAGTAACAGCATATTCCTTTTTCACGGTGTCGGTGGTCATGATAGCGCGTGCAGCGGAATCAGAACCATCCTTGGACAGAGCCCCAACCACAGCGGGCATGCCCTTCTCGATTGCCGCAATGTTCAGAGTCTGACCGATCACGCCGGTAGACGCAACAACAAAGTCTTCCTTCTTGTGCCCCGTTGCAACTGCTGCATATTCGCACATCAGCTCAGCATTATCATGAGCATTGGGGGCGCAGGCATTCGCATTGCCGGAGTTGGCAACGATACCCCAGGAAGTACCGTTCTCCAGATGCTCCATCGTGACATACAGCGGAGCAGCCTTCACACGGTTGCGCGTATACACCGCAGCAGTGGAACACTCACGCTCTGATAGAATCAGAGCAAGATCTTTCTTATCCGTTTTATTATTCTTAACGCCGCAGTGGACGCCGCCAGCCGTAAAGCCTTTTGCCGCGGTCACGCCGCCTTCAATTTGTTTCATATTAAAACCTCCATGCGTCTTGAGCCAGTGTTACAGCAATGTTGCCGTTTCATCGAAGCCCAGCATCAGATTCATATTTTGTACAGCCGCTCCGGATGCGCCCTTGCCCAGATTATCAAACAAGGCCGTCACGGTGGTCTGCTCCTCATGACCGCAAACGATCAATCGCAGCTGGTTGGTTCCCGCCAGTGTACTGGCATAGATTACCGATTCGTCGCCGCCCAGAGGCGCAACACTGACAAAAGTCTGGCCTTCATAGTAGACAGCCAGCTTCTCCTGCACCATGGCAGCATCGACACCGGGCAGCAGGATGGTGGTTGCCATTCCCTTATAAAAGTCACCCAAAATAGGGCTGAAAACAGGCTGACGCTGCAGGCCGCAGACTTTCTGCATCTCAGGCAGATGCTTGTGCTTCAGGTTCGTTCCGTAGATACGGTGAGAATCATGCCGCGGGTCGCGGTCAGAATCTTCGTATTCCGCAATCAACTTCTTGCCACCGCCGGAGTAACCGGTCAGAGAGTACGCACAGACCACTTGCTCAGCCGGGATGATGCCCATTTTGACTAACGGATAAACCGAAGAGATAAAACCGCTGGCATGGCAGCCGGGATTTGCCACACGCTTAGACTTGATAATGTTGGCACGATGTTCCGCAGACAGTTCCGGAAAGCCATAATCCCAAGCCGGGTTGGTACGGTGCGCCGTAGAAGCATCAATAACGCGGGTATTCTCATTCTCTATCAGGCTGACAGACTCAATGGCAGCTGCATCAGGCAGGCAGAGGAAAACCAGATCAGCGGCATTAATCAGCTTCTTGCGCTCATCGATGTCTTTTCTCTTATCCTCATCGATCAGCAGCAGCTCGATATCGTCACGGATGGACAGGCGATCATAGATCTGCAGCCCAGTAGTGCCTTCCTTACCGTCGATGTATACCTTAGGCTTGCTCACACTCTCTCCTCCACGAATTCCTCAATGATGGCGATCTGTTTCTCCACGGAGGCCTTGGCAGGGCCACCGTAAACAGTACGTCCGTTGACGCAGGTGTTCAGCAACAGCGCCTGATACACATCTTCGTCAAAAGCAGAGGAGATGGAGCGATAATCGCGCAAGGTCAGAGTATCCAGAGTGTCGCCATTCTTGATACACATATTGACCAAACGACCGACAATCATATAAGCCTCGCGGAAGGGCATGCCCTTCTTCACCAGATAGTCCGCACAGTCAGTGGCGTTGATGAAGCCGCCGGAAGCAGCCTTGGACATATTCTTGGGACGTACCGTCAGAGAATCCAGCATGGCAGAGAACACGGGCAGGCACATCTCCACAGTGTCGATGGCGTCAAAAACGCACTCCTTGTCTTCCTGCATATCCTTGTTGTACGCCAGAGGCAGTGCCTTCATGACCGTGAGCAACGTCATCAGGTCGCCATACACACGACCGGTCTTACCGCGCACCAACTCGGCCACATCAGGGTTCTTCTTCTGGGGCATAATGGAAGATCCGGTCGAGTAGGCATCGTCCAAATCCACAAACTTGAATTCCCAGGAGCACCAGAGGATAATCTCTTCCGAAAAGCGTGACAAATGCATCATCATGATAGAGCAAGCAGACAAAAACTCGATGGCAAAATCACGGTCGGAAACAGAGTCCATAGAGTTGTCGGTAGGCTTTCTGAAGCCCAGTGCAGCAGCAGTCTGGAAACGATCCACAGGATAGGTGGAGGTAGCCAAAGCACCGGCACCCAAGGGGCACTCATCCATACGCTCCAGGCAGTCTTCCAAACGGGTAATGTCACGCTTGATCATGTTGGCATAAGCCATCATGTAGTGTGCAAACGTGGTTGGCTGAGCACGCTGCAGATGGGTGTAGCCGGGCATGACCGTGTCCAGATTGGCCTTTGCCTTCTTGATCAGGACCTTCTCCAGTTCCAGAGCCATGTCGATAATCTTGGGAATCTCTTCCTTGACATATAGACGGAAATCCACTGCCACCTGATCGTTACGGCTACGGGCGGTATGTAGACGCTTGCCCGTGGCGCCGATACGTTCAGTCAGCGTGGACTCGATGTTCATATGGATGTCTTCGTTCTCCATGGAGAACTCTACCTGTCCAGCCTCAATATCAGCCAGGATGGCAGTCAGACCTTCGATGATCTTATCAGCCTCTTCTTTTTCGATAATGCCCTGATTTCCCAACATGGTGGCATGAGCAATAGAACCGGCGATGTCCTGCTTGTACAGCCGGGCATCGAAAGTGATAGAAGAGTTAAAGTCATTGACCAGAGTATCGGTTTCCTTCTGGAACCGTCCTGCCCAAAGTTTCATGGTAATCGCTCCTTTGGAAAATGGGCGGCGCGCCTTTCGGCGCGCCTACCCTTTTGTATTCAAATTAATTACAGCTTACCCTGCTCACGCAGTGCCTGAACCTTGTCGGGCAGACCCCACAGGTTAATGAAGCCCTGAGAATCCTTCTGATCGTAGTCACTCTCTTCGAAGGTGACCAGGTTCTCAGAGTACAGAGTGCAGGGAGAAGTAACAGAAGAAGTAATCATGTTGCCCTTGTACAGCTTCAGCTTCACAGTACCGGTAACATACTTCTGAGTATCCACAGCGAAAGCCTGCAGTGCCTCACGCAGGGGAGTGAACCACTTGCCGTTGTAAACCAGATCAGCAAAGTCAACAGCCAACTTGGTCTTCATGTGCTTGGTATCCTTGTCCAGAGTGATCATCTCCAGGACTTCGTGTGCACGATACAGGATGGTGCCGCCGGGAGTCTCATAAACGCCGCGGTCCTTCATGCCGACCAGACGGTTCTCCACGATGTCCAAC
>CAZDXX010000037.1:0-11059 GCA_964509595.1 uncultured Oscillospiraceae bacterium | reverse complement strand
TGCATCTGGTTATTGCCACCCAGCGTCCTTCTGCGGACGTGATCACCGGCCTGATGAAGGCCAACATCCCGTCACGTATCGCCTTTGCCGTCGCTTCCGCACTGGAGTCCCGCATCATTCTGGATACCCAGGGCGCGGAAAAGCTGGTGGGCCGCGGTGACATGCTGTATTTCCCACTGGGCGCCGGCAAGCCCACTCGTGTACAGGGCTGTTTGATCTCCGATCAGGAAGTGGCAGACGTTGTGGAGTTTGTCAAGAAGAGCGGTACTGCCAAGTACGATGACAGCGTGCTCCATGAGATCGAGCAGCACGCTGCCGAGAAGGAGAAGAGCGCCAAGGGCGTGGGTGGGCCCGCTCCGGAGAGTGTGGACAACGACTATGACGAATTGCTGCCCTCCGCGATTGAAGTGGTTTTGGAGCAGGGACAAGCTTCTGTCTCTATGCTGCAGCGCCGCCTGAAGCTGGGATATTCCCGTGCTGCCCGTCTGGTGGATCAGATGGAAGAAAAGGGGATTGTCGGTCCCTTCGAAGGTTCCAAGGCCCGTCAGATTTTGATCACCAAGGAACAGTGGCAGGAAATGCAGTTTAAGCAGGGAATGAACGAAACGGCGATTTCTGAGCCGGTTCCGGAAGAATTCCCCTTTGAAGGCGATGCCTTCGAGCAGGAGCGGGAGCGTCCGCCCTTTGATATGTAACCACTATGGCATCGAGGTCAGTGATCAGAAAAGGATCGCTGGCCTCGATGTTTTTTCTTGACATTTTGATGCGACAAGTGTAGTATGTAATTGGAAATACTACACTTGAAGTGCTGGAGGAAATCATATGAAAAAACTGCCTGATACTGAACTGGAAGTGCTGAAGGCCCTGTGGGAATCCGGTCCCAATACACCTCGTGTCGCGCTGGAGAAAGATCTTGCGCCCTTTGGCTGGGCCGTCAATACCATCAATACGTATCTGACCCGTTTGGAAAAGAAGGGGTTCATCGCAGTGGAGCATAAGCGCAGCGGAAATCTGTATACACCTTTGGTCAGCCGGGAGGAGTATCAGGCCTTTGACAGCCGTGCAACGCTCTCCCAGCTTTATGGTTCTCCCCGAAACTTCGTGGCAGCTCTGGCACGGGAAGGGCTGAAGCAGAATGAACTGGATGACCTGCGTCAGCTTTTGAACGAGCTGGAGGGCAAAGCAGATGCTGAGTGATCTGCTGACGACCCTTGGAGCGCTTACGCTTGGGGGAACAGTGGCGGTCATCCTGTTTGCGGTGACAGCGAGGGCATCGCGCACTCGCTACGCCGCTCGTTGGCGCTGCTGGATCTGGGTTTTGCTTTGCCTGCGTTTGGCCATCCCGTTTTCCATCCTATCGCTTCGGCAGGAAACAACTTCAGCGCCGATTCAGATTTCGGTGCCGTCCGATACCGTTGTTTATGAGTACGCTCCGTTGGAGCCGAATGAGATTTTGCAGCCCGATGTATCGGGAAAGGATACAATGGCGAGTGACCCTGCCACCGTGCAGACTCCGAATTCGGTGGAGCAAACCGGAAACCCTGTGATTGAGAATACTTCCGTTGTACCGGAGGAGTCGAAGGTTTCTATTTCTCTGTCGGAAATTGTTGTGATCGTTTGGCTGGCCGGCGTGGTGGTGATGGCAATTTGGGCGGTCATTTCCCATTTGCGCTTCACGCGCTATTTGCGCCGATGGGCCAAGCCGGTGCAGGCTTCAGACATCATCCGACTGTATAACAGTGTGGGCGATCAGCTGAACGTGAATCACCGTCCGAGCCTGCGCACCTGTGCCGGTTTGCGTGCACCGATGCTGGCAGGAGTGTTCCGCCCTGTGCTTCTTCTGCCGGAAGAGAGTCTGAACGAGGGGCCGGATACCATGCGGTTTATCCTCGTCCACGAATTGACCCACTACAAGCGGCGGGACATTTGGTTGAAAACACTGGCCCTTCTGGCCAATATCGTCCACTGGTTTAATCCCTTCATGTGGTATATGATGCGTCTGGTGGAGCGTGACACCGAGCTGGCCTGTGACGAGGCTGCTCTGCGCCAGCTGCCGCCCGAGGACCACGCCGCCTACGGCCGCACGATTTTGAATGCGGTAGAGAGACTGAAATTGAAACCGAAAGCCTGATGCCGAGAAAGGAGGCCGCCATGAAGCCTAATATGCCGAAAACGCCGTTTTCCATGAGCCTGTCTGGTTCGGCGAAGGAAACGGAACTGCGTATTCGAAATATCTTCCAGTGGAAGAAGAAGCGTCCGCCGGTGATCGCACTGGTGGCGGCGGTTCTGGTCGTTGTGTTCTGCGGCAGCCTGGTGGGGTTTACACCTGTTGAGAGCGAGCAAAAACAGCAGGAGATTGTTGACACTGTCTCATGGGAAGAACTGTATGAGCATTACGCTGCGGAGATTGACCCGGAATTTTGTAATGATCCAGATGATGTTGTTAACCAGTTGGCGGTAATAATTCCGCCGCAAGTTATGGTTAACCAATATTCAAATGTTTCTAATTATGAATTGATCCAAATTGCGCAACGGGCGATACATTTGGCTTATTCGCAGGAACTTGTAGATAGCTGGGAAACCGAGCGTGGGTATGAGGTTCCAATTCAAGCAATACAAGCGATGATGAATCGAATTATTTGGACGAGCAATAATGAAACAATCCATCTCTCACCGGAATACGATTCAGAAACACAAACACTTGCTCTGTCTAAAGACGGATTAAAGCAGCTTTCCGAATGTTCTGTGGTGCTCTTGGATGAACCAGTGCATTTTGTGTACGCGACAGCAAGTTTGCAGTTTGCGAGTCGAGGGAAAGAGTACCATGGTGAAGATGTTTACGAATACGTTTTTGAAGTTACGACCGGAGGGAATACTTACAGGCGACCGATGATAGTAGTGCTTGAAGACGGCATTAAGTTATCTTCGGTGAGCAGTACAAGTGATTCGGTAAGGGGTTCGGCAGATTCTAGATGCGTATTTGTAACATATGATTCCGAACAACCGGATATTGTCGAGTTTACACATTTGTTATTTGACGGAGATGGTCGGGATATTATTACTTTCCCGAACTATGAGCTTACAGAAAGTCCCTATCGGTTGGCTTCGTCTTGCGTACTTCAGCTACTTGATTCAGATAACGAAATAGTGATTTCAGACCCCTCGGAGATAACTCAGTATCAAAATAGTCCGTATGGCTTTTTGTGCTGGGTACAAATCTCAAATGAAGATAAAACGATTGTAAAGATGAAAGAGTTGGATGCTGAGAGATATGCAATCAAATAGTTGCGAGAAGAAACTTGAGATTAGGGGGGACTATGGAATATAAAATGCCGAAAACACCCTTTGTCATGAGCCTGTCCGGTTCTGCGAAGGAGACGGAACTGCGGATCCGCAATATCTTCCAGTGGAAGAAAAAGCGTCCGCCGATGATCGCGCTTGTGGCGGCAGTTCTGGTGGTCGTGCTCTGCGGCAGCCTGATCGGGTTTACCACCACCCCGCGAAGCGGAACTTTGGGCGAAGTATATCAGGAGTATTTTGCGGAAAATCCAACGAATCAGATATCCTATGATAATAAAGAGGCAATGGGGTATCCGAGCCTTGATCCGGAAAGCGAAAACTTTGGCGCGGCCTTGGAGTATGTTTGCTCCATGGAGCTTCGTTCTGTACTTGGAGGAAAAAAGTACATTGGTGATTTTGATAACCGAAACGGAGCTGTTGTCCTGAGAAGCGTAGCCGGTCAGGATCTGTGGATCGATCTGTACCGGACGGGCTATGTGGTCGTCAGCAATGAGGGCGCAGGCCGGCTGGGCAAGGGCGACGATGCTAAGGTTTATAAAGTGTCGGAAGCCTTTGCGGTGGAGACAGTCCTGAATTACCTGTCTTCCGCATCTGTGCAGGAACCGACGGCGGAATTTACCGTAGGTGAGGCTCCGGTGCAGCCATCCGGTGACCAAGTGCCTGAATTTTTGAATGACATCGGAAAAACGCTTGGAGAATTGAAAAATGAGCATACTGAAGGCGAATTTATTGTAAGCTTAGACGGCTTCCCGGATAGTGCTGCTGCATGCTTTGGGGAACAGGGGGCGAAATATGTTTACTTCTTTTTCGGAGGGCATGACGGCGATTTTGAAAAAGCCATGACCGAATGTGAAGAACAGATAAAATGCTCTGGTTTTATAACAACGGCAAACATGCTTTTTACAGACATGGGAGATGACATGTCCTTTGAAGATTTCTTTTCCTTGATCGGTGTCGATGATTATGAGTACTTCGGGGAAGACACGATAACTGCAGAAGGTTGGTTAAAATTCACGTATAATAATATGGAAGTAATGGTGAATACAAACGAAGCTGTTGCTGGTGGCGGATGGGATGTCACAGGAGCGGAAAGAGTGAAGAGTAATGCTCCGGTGTCTATTGTAGACCCAGAAATATTAAATACCAATCAAAACTTAGCTGAAGCGGTTATGTTCGATTGAACTGCGTCATAGGGAAGCCTTTTGACGACCTTACACAGGAAAAAGTTTATTTCCTCGCAAAACCAGAAATTAGTCTTGCAAAATTTTCTTTTGCGACAGTGACCGGAAGTTAGTTTTGCATTCAACTTAATTAAAAAATTTTTAAGAAAAGCTGAAACATTTTTCAATTTTTTGCGTCTATATAATAGTAGGTAAAAACAAGCGCATGGAAGAGGGCAGGCAAGTGGAGAAGAATATGACAATCGAAGAAGTAGACCGCCACCCGGAAATCCACACTGTCTGGATCGGAGAGGAAGACAAAATCGCATCGTTTCATGCGGTGGAGAGTTATGAACTGCAGACCTTTGCCTGCCACGATTATTTCATGAAGTACCTTCGCTCCTTGCAGGAGCGGGGGTTCCGGTTTCAGTAAAAAGCTTACATAAGCAAAAAAGACCCGGCGCAGAATTTTTCTGCGCCGGGTCAGTTGTTTTGTGGGGTTAGGCCATGATAGCAAAACCGTTCTTAATGTACTCCTTGCAGGCGGTACCCTCGGGGCCGACAGCGTCCACGCCGGTCAGCTCGCCGGCAACGTAAGCATCCACGCAGCCGATGATGTTGTCGTACTGACTCATGGGCATGGGGATTTCGCCGTGGCTGGGCAGCATGGTGTCGTACAGGTCGGACATTCCCTTCATCTTCACCAGACTCTCGCGATACTTGGCGAAGTCCACGCCGTAGCCCAGGTACATGACGATGTGCTCGCTCTGGACGATGTCGCCGGGCAGCAGGATGCGCTCGGCGCGGTTGAGCAGGGAAACATGGCCGTCCATATGGCCGGGAGTGGAGATGACTTCAAACTGGCGGCCGCCCAGATCAATGATATCGCCGTCCTCGATGGGCAGCAGAGTGCAGTCACCCTCGGAGAACTTCAGAATGCCCTCGAAGCCGGCGGGATCGGCGTACACTTCACCAAAGAAAGCGTTGCCGCCGCAGTGGTCGGGATGACCGTGGCTGTTCATGACGATCAGGGGCAGATCGGTGATCTCAGCGACCTTTTCTTTCAGGTCGGGGAAGCAACCAAAGCCGGTGTCGGTCAGCAAAGCCTTTTCTTCGCCCAGGAACAGATAGATATGTACATCGAACTGATCAAAGTAATAAGTGCGGTCGTCAATTTTGTTGACAGCAGTCACGAATTCGCTCATGGGAATTACCTCCTAAATTTTATTGTCTGTATTTTATCATAGGCGATAAAACGATGCAATAGAGTTTTTTCGCCCCTTTTCACAATGGAAAAGGGGCGAAATGATTACCAAACCAGAGTTCCGTTTTCATTTTCCAGCAGCAGAAGAATTTTCTCCTCATTCCCAGTGGTGGCGTTGATATAGACGATGACATGAGAGTTTTCCGGAGTGCGGCACTTGAATTCGTGGCAAAGCACTTCATATTCGCCACTTGTGGGGATCAGAGCCAATTGGTGGGACAGAACCTCCAAATCATCAGAAACGACTGCTTCCGCAGACGCTTGATCGATTGCGGGAGTGGGAAATTGCCGCTGCGTATGGTTCATGATCCACCCATGGCTCTCGAAGCCGACGATGGAACCGGTATCCAAAGCGACAGATACTTTGATCAAATCCGGGTAACAGAGAACATCCTGTTCTTTCGGAGCAAAGTTAATGGTGAGGATATTGCCTTGATTGACGTGATAGCTTTCTTTCATGGAATCAAAGCCGTGTGTGCCCAGGAACAAGCGGGCTGTATCCACTGCTTCCTGTACGGAGAGGGTAGCTTCGCCGACTGGGTGGGAACTGACCAGAGAAAGCACTTTGCCGCCTTGTTTGGTGACTTCGATATACACCTCACCGACGTTTGTTGTGGCGGAAAATCCCCAAGTCGGAAGAACACCTTCGCCCTGACTGCTCAGAGTGAGAGCTTCTGGCTGCAATCCCAGAAAGTCCGCGGCCATAACTCTGGCTTCGGATCGATTGATTTGTGCCAGACCTTCCAGGGCCGAGGGAGTTTGATTGCTCAAATGTTCGGAAAAGGGGCCATCGTAGATCAGTGTGGGGACTTCGGGAAAATCAGATTCGATAGTCTGAAAGGTCGTGCCTCCGGCGGCAGCATCTCCGTCACCGGTCTGATGTGCCAGTGTTTCCTCGGCCTGAACCAGAGAGTCCACGCTGATGCTGCCTCCAGCCAAATCAGATTGCACATTCAGAAGCGAGGCGGCCAGGGAAGAGGCTGTTTCAGCCAAAGCCTTTAGTGTGGCGTGAGTGTCGTCGCTGCAGCTGCCGTTGATCGCGGTGGCTTTTGATACCGCACAGGCATAGTCTCCGGTACGTGCCAAAAATGCGGAGGTTTGTTCCAGTACGATGCTGGAGGCAGGCAGTTCACCTAAAACCATCTGTGCGGCGACTGCTTTTCCATAGATGTCGGTGCACAGGACCCCCAGCATGACCGGAGTAGTCGCGTACTGCGCTTTTTCCAGAGCGGCATCCAGTTCCGATACGGCAGTACTCAGTTCGTAATAAGCATGGGTGTAGCTGTTTTCCAACAGCAGCTCATACTGGGCTGCACGGAAGTGTCCCTGAATGGCGAAACCGGCTGTGACAGCAAACGCTGCAGTGACGGCACTAATTATCAAAATTTTGTTCTTGTGCACAACAATGGCCCCTTTTTGTTCTGTTTGGGTTTAGTTTTCCTTGATATGCTTCAGGCATGCTTGCCATTTTTCTGCAGAAGTGCTACCATGTGCACAGCGAAAATAAAAGCTGTGGGAGGAACGGAAATGAGTAAAGTCAAAAATGAAGCAAAAATCAAAAACCCCCTGATTGTTGCTGTGCGTGAGCAGTTGGAGCATCGTGCACTTTGGATGTATCTGCTCTGCGATGAGGCCAAGAAAAAAGGCTTGAACGCGGAGGACTATGCACCGGCAGCCATTAAACGCTGTGGTTTGTATCAGGGCGCCAACTTGCGCGAGAAAGCCGGTGGCGGTGAGTCTCTGAAGGGGTTGAAGAAGACTCTGTTCTCCAAAGCGGCCCAGTGGGTGTTTGAGATGGATATTAAGCAATGCACCGACGATCATCTGGACATTGATTTCCACTATTGTCCTTTGGTTAAGGCGTGGCAGAAGCAGGGATGCTCCGATGAAGAAATCGAGTTCTTGTGTGACTGTGCTATGTGCGGAGACCGTGGTATCGCTGAGAGTTTTGGCTGTGAACTGGATTTGCCTGCTACCATTGCACGTGGCGATGATGTTTGCCAGATCCGCTTCGTACGCCGCAAGAAAGAAGGCTAAGAAAAATCGGTATTATGCACCTTCAAGGTACATAATACCGATTTTTGTATATCAATAGTTATCCGAGCTGTTCCATACCCACCTTGATGCGGCGGATGGCTTCGTCCTTGCCCAGAATGTGGCACAGTTCCACAGCACCGCCGGGGGTGACAGCTTTGCCGGACAGAGCGGTACGAACAGGCCACAGGATGCGGCCGTTCTTCAGTTCCAGTTGAGCAGCCAAGCCCATCAGAGCATCGTGGATAGCGTCGTAAGTCCAGTCGGTAATAGCCTCCAGGGCAGGCAGAACGTGATTCAGTGCCTCCAGGGAGTTCTCCTCGTTGGTCTTCATCTTCTTGTGACAGTACAGTTCGTTGGAATACTCGGGCAGAGTATCGAAAAAGTCCACCTGAGGAGCGATGTCCAGCAGGGTGTCGCAGCGGGGCTGCACCAGAGGGGCGACCAACTTCAGGTCGATGGCAGGATTCTTGATGGCGTCCTTCAGATAGGGTTCTGCGACGGCAAAGAAGTCCTCGGCAGACAGGGCACGCAGATAGTTAGCGTTGAAGTATTTCAGCTTTTCAATGTCGAAGATGGCAGGGGATTTGGAGATGCCGTTCAGATCAAAGACCTCTGCCAGCTCGTTCAGAGCAAAGAACTCGCGCTCGGCATTTTCACCCTTGGGGGACCAGCCCAGCAGAGTAACGTAGTTGACCACGGCTTCACACAGATAGCCCTGAGCCAGCAGATCCTCGTAGGAGGGATCGCCGTGGCGCTTGGACATCTTGTTGTGAGCATCGCGCATAACGGCAGAGCAGTGGACGTAGGTGGGGATTTCCCAACCGAAACCCTCGTACAGCAGGTTGTACTTGGGAGCGGAGGACAGATACTCACTGCCGCGAACCACATGGGTGATGCCCATCAGGTGGTCGTCGATGACGTTGGCAAAGTTGTAGGTGGGCAGACCGTCGCGCTTCATCAGCACCTGATCATCCAGAGTGTCATTGTCCACGGTGATGTCACCAAATACTGCATCGTGGAAGGTGGTCTGACCCTCGTGAGGGATGCGCTGACGAATGACGTAAGGTTCGCCGGCAGCTACTCTGGCCAGAGCTTCTTCCAAGGGAAGATCGCGGCAGGGGTCATCGGCGCGGTTGAACTCACCGGAATCCTCCTCGGATTCAGCCTTCTCGCAGAAGCAGTAATAAGCGTGGCCTTTTTCTACCAGCAATTTGGCATATTCGCCGTAGAATGCACGGCGCTCGGTCTGAATGTAAGGGCCGACAGGACCGCCGACATCGGGACCCTCGTCCCAGGTCAGACCGCACTCGCGCAGAGTTTTGTAGATGACATCGACAGCGCCTTCCACCAGACGGCCCTGGTCAGTATCCTCGATACGCAGCAGGAACTTACCGCCCTGATTGCGGGCGATCAGCCAGGTGTACAGAGCGGTACGCAGGTTGCCCACGTGCATATAGCCGGTGGGGGAGGGGGCAAAACGAGTGCGCACCTCACCCTTGGGGATGCGTGCTTCCATTTCTTCGAACCATTTCATATCCATTTTGGGTATTCCTCCCGTAAATTTCAGTACCGTTCATTTTACCGTTTCAGGGAAGAATTTGTCAACAGTCAGAGCAGGTTTTTCAAGTTAAGCTGTTCCATTTCGGATAAAAGACGGATGCGCGTGATGAGTTTTGCGTTGGCTGCGTAGTATTCGCCCCCGGCTTCTTGGGTGTTGAGGAGTTGGCGGGCTTCGTGGAATGCGAGAAGAACTTCGTCTGTATCTGCATGTTGAAGCACCATGTGCAAATAGGTTTCATGGGTTGTCCAATAATCCAGAGCGGCTTCGGTTTTGTCAATAGCGGCGTCCCAGTCACCGGCTATAACACAAGCCTCTGCTTCGAGAAGCATGTTGGACAACTCTTCCGTAAGCGTGCTTAAATAATACGTATTGAAAAGAGCGGCGCCGGTCAGAGTAATTAGCACTGCCAAAGAAATCCAAAGGCGATGCATCAGTTCTGCTCCTTTCGAACGAAATAGGTCTGGCCGTGTTCGTCCACTGTCAAAAGGAATACGTCGCGATGATCAGCGACGCCTTGCTTCTTCAGACAGCTTTGTAACCACTCCTCATTTAGTCCCCGGTAATTCAAATTGGCGGAAATCAGTCGTCCGTCGTTAATAAGGACCAGAGGCAGTCCGGCATCGTCAACGGTTACATCCAGATCTTTTGCTGCTGGGGGACGCTCACTGGAATAGGGAAGGATGGACATCTGTCCGTTGGTTTCCAGAATTAAATAGCGAATTTGAGCCAAGTCGGTGTAGCCTTGCAGACGCAGTTCTTCCAATATTTCATCCAATGTCATACGGTTGCGACGCATTTCCTTTTGATCGAGTTGTCCATCTCGCACCAGAATGCTGGGCACACCGGTTAAAAGTGCGCGTAGCTTCAGACTTTTCATAGAAATGATTGACAGAATCATAGATAGACAAAGCAAGGTGATGATGGGAATAATTCCGGTAAGAAGAGGGATACCGAAATCCTGCATGGGGACAGAAGCTATATCGGCAATAATTAGTGCCAGTGCAAATTCTGCCGGCTCCAGTTCGCTGACCTGATGTTTGCCGAGCAGACGGATTCCAAAGGTGATAATCAGATATAAAATGACGGTGCGTATGACTGCGATGACCATAAATACCCCCATAGGAATAGTATCACCTGAAGTATGGCATCTTTTATGAAAGTTTATACGCGAAACCTGCAAGACAGAGATAAATATGCATGCCGAAAATTGACAATAAAGAGAACCGGTCTTTTGTCAAAAAACACAGTTTTGAAAAAATAGGGAAAAACTCAGGAATTTCCTATTGTAAGTTGAAAAAAATTGATATAAAATCAATCAGATAAGAACATGAGAGGAAGGCGGGAGTTAAGTGAAAGCAACTTTGATTTTGGAAAACGGAGCTGTATTTCGTGGCGAAGCCATTGGTGCGATTGAAGATCGTATCTGCGAATTGGTATTCAACACTTCTATGGCCGGTTACCAGGAGCTTCTGACTGATCCGTCCTATGCAGGACAGGGTGTGGTTATGACGTATCCTTTGATTGGCAATTACGGCGTAAACCATGAAGACTACGAATCCGATCATACTTGGGTGAAGATGTTTGTCGTTCGTCATTTGTCTGACCGCGGCAGCAACTTCCGTTGTGAAGGCACTTTGGGTGATTTCCTGAAGGAGCATAATATTGTTGGTATTCAGGGTGTTGATACCCGTGCTTTGACGAAGATACTCCGCAATGAGGGGAGCATGAACGCTATGC
>CAZDXX010000036.1:0-11269 GCA_964509595.1 uncultured Oscillospiraceae bacterium | reverse complement strand
AAATCAAAAACTGCAATCCGAAGTTAGCAGCCATTATTATTAGCCAATATGGTGGTCCGGACGGTGAATTAGGAGCATCTCTCCGATATTTGTCCCAACGGTATTCTATGCCATATCCCGAGCTTAAAGGTTTGTTGACGGATATTGGAACCGAAGAGCTTGGGCATTTAGAGATGATTGGAGCTATTGTTCACCAGTTGACTAGAAATTTAACAGAGGATCAAATCAAAACAGCGGGATTTGATACCTATTTTGTGGATCGAACAACAGGTGTTTATCCTACTGCAGCATCCGGTTTCCCATGGAGCGCTGCATCGATGGCTGTAAAAGGTGACGTGATTGCTGATTTGACTGAAGATTTGGCTGCCGAGCAAAAGGCTCGTGTAACATATGACAATATCCTTCGACTGTCTGATGATCCTGACGTAAATGACGTAATTCGTTTCTTACGAGAGCGTGAAGTCGTTCATTTCCAGCGGTTTGGCGAAGCAAAACATACAAGGCGTAATAAAGCCTGTTATAGCAAAAAACAGCAGCCTAATTGCGTACAAGCAAAACAGGCTGCTGGCAAATATTTGTGTTATATCTCTCTGTTTAGCACACGGTAAACTAGATCCATGTCCAGCCCGCTGCGCACTGCATCAGCAAGGATGTTATACTGACTTTCCTTATAAGCTGTCATATCGAACGTACCAAGAGCATTAAAGTCGATCCCCTTCTGTCGGCAGACTGCCTTTAGGATCTCGTCGGTGATTCCCGGAGTATCAAAAATTCCATGGACATAACTTCCGTATACACTGCCGTTACCGACCAAAGGCGGAAGAGCCTCTTCACTTCGCCCCATATGGATCTCATAGCCTTTGTATGCCGTTCCATTTAGATTGGAAAGTATGCCTTCGATTCCCTCAAACACGCCGTTTGTCTGGGTTTGGATCTTTTCTCCGCGGAATACCGTATCCATTTCCAGAAGCCCCAGTCCGGCGATCTCGGTCACACCGCAGGCCTCCACCTGGTCCGGATCGCAGACACTTTCTCCAAGCATCTGATACCCTCCGCAGATGCCGAACACCAGTGTTCCGGCTGCTGCCGCTTTTTGGATCGCGGTTTCCAAACCGCTTTGACGAAGCCACATCAAATCGGAAATGGTGCTCTTGGTACCAGGCAAAAGGATTATATCCGGCTTATGGAGATCCGACACCTTCTCTACATACCGCAGAGAGACATTTTCATACCGCTCAAAGGGCGTGAAGTCGGTAAAGTTAGAGATGCGTGGTAGGCGAATCACGGCAATATCGATCAATTTGCGTTCGTTTGAGCGATTAAAACGCTCGCTCAAGCTGTCCTCGTCGTCAATGTCAACGTGGGTATACGGAATAACACCGGCGACCGGAACGCCGCACAACTCTTCCAAATGCTTCAGACCTGGTTCCAGAATGGCTTTATCTCCCCGAAACTTATTGACGATAGTTCCCTTGATTCGCTTACGTTCGTCCTCTTCCAAAAGTGCAATCGTACCGTACAGCTGAGCAAACACGCCGCCCCGGTCGATATCTCCCACCAGAAGAACGGGAGCATCTACCATCTTGGCAAGGCCCATGTTGACGACGTCTTCCTGCTTCAGGTTGATTTCTGCAGGACTGCCGGCGCCTTCGATGACAATGATATCGTATTCAGCTGCAAGGCTTTCATAGGCGTCCATAATTGCAGGAATGTATTTGTGCTTTTCTCGGTAATACTCCATGGCCTTCATATTACCTTGAACTACTCCGTTGACAATAACTTGACTTCCAACATCGGTGGTGGGTTTAAGCAAAATGGGATTCATACGCACATCCGGCGCAATACCGGCCGCTTCTGCCTGTACAACCTGTGCACGTCCCATTTCTCCTCCTTCAGCCGTGATGAAGGAATTCAGGGCCATATTCTGACTTTTGAAGGGTGCAACGCGGTAACCATCCTGTTTAAACACACGGCACAGTCCGGCTACCAGCAAGCTCTTGCCTGCATTAGACATGGTGCCCTGAATCATAATATTCTTTGCCATTACACCCTCTCCCTCAATATGCTTTCAATCGTATCGATCAGGATACGGTTTTCTTCTTCCTTACGAATCGCAACACGCAGCCAGCCATGCTCCAGTCCATGATAGTTAGAACAATCCCGAACCAGAATCCCCTTTTCCGCTAAGCGCTCAACAATCGGTACCTTGTGATATAGAAGCAGGTAATTAGCCTGTGCCGGACAAACATAAAATCCCATTTTCTTAAATCGATCCTGCAGCCATCTGCGCTGTGTTTGAATCTCCTCCCGTGTCCTCTCCAAAAACTGCGTTTCACGCAGCGCCGCAACACCAGCCTTCTGCGCGGGCAGTGACACGTTCCACGGCTGCACACTACGCCCCATGGCCCTCAGCAGTCCTTCATCTGCACTGAGACAATACCCCAGACGCAGACCGGCCATACCATAGCTCTTGGTAAATGCCTTAAGAATGAACAGGCTGTGGTATGTCTCCAGCATCCCCTTCACGCTTAGATCACGTCCCTGGTCGGAAAAATCCAAAAAGCACTCGTCCAAGAATAGACGGATGCCCTTTTCACTGCAAACCTGCACGATCTTTTCCAGCAAAGCAGGCTCAATCGTCTGTCCGGTCGGGTTATTCGGATTGCAAAGGAATATCGCTTCACAGTCACTGTTCTGCAAGAACTCAAGGAAGTTTTCTGTCAGCAGAAAGTTATTTTCTTTATTCAAAAGATAACGTTCCACTTCACACTCAACCGATTCCAGTGCCGCTGAGTACTCCGAGAATGTCGGGGCCAGCTCCAGTGCATTTTTTGGCTTGACGGCTGTACAAAAAGAGAAAATAAGCTCAGCAGCACCGCAACCACACAGAATGTATTTTTGTGGTAACTTCTCGAAGTCTGCCAAAGCTGCGGTCAGTTCCCTGCAGTATGGGTCGGGGTACTGATTGAGCATATCTACGGACTCAATCACAGCCCGGCGAACGGACTCGGGCGTACCAAAGGGATTGGTATTTGCCGAGAAGTCCAGTTGGATGGGCTGTGTATATAAGTCCCCTCCGTGGGGATTTACAGTTTGATAAAGCATGGAATCAACTCCAGAGCATCAGGGTCAAAACTTTGATCAGTGCGAAGAAAATCAGAGAGAGAAACGCAGTAACATACAGAAGCTTTCCGACCAGCGGGATATCCTCGTGGCGGATAAGACGCTTCTCATCACCGATATAGGGTTTCTTATGGAGAACACCGTGATACCAGGCGTCTCCAGCAAGGCGCAGCCCCATCAGGCCGGCACAGACTGACTCCGTCTGGGCTGAATTAGGACTTGCGTGATTGTATCGGTCACGCTTAAAGATGTACCACCCCTGCTTCACATCCAGCTTCATCAGGGCACCCGCAGCCAACATTAGTACCGCAGACAAGCGGGCCGGAATATAGTTCATCACATCATCCATCTTTGCGCCGACCAGTCCGATATTCTTATAAGGCGGTTCCACATAACCCAGCATGGAGTCCATGGTATTGGCCGCTTTGTAGAAGAACCCCAGCGGAGCACCGCCAATCGCCAGAAACAACAATGGCGCCACCACGCCGTCTGAGGTGTTCTCTGCCACAGTCTCCACTGCAGCACGAGTCACCCCGGCATCATCCAGGTGTCGAGTGTCTCTTCCGACGATCATGGAAACTGCATATCTGGACTTTTCGATATTTCCGGTCTTCAGCGCATGATAAACCTTCATGCTCTCATCCCGAAGAGATTTAGTGGCCAGGATCTGCCAGCACATGATGCTTTCCACGGTAAGACGTAGCCAAGGACTGATCCAGTGACACAGCCAAAGCAGTGCGATTGGCAGCGCAGTCGAAACCACGACCACGATCAACCACAAGACTCCACCGGCCATGTTCTCTCCCCTTTTCGTCTTGGGGAACACACGCCGCAGAATCTTCTCCAGTACAGAGATCAGTTTTCCAATCAGCACCACCGGGTGGGGTATGCTGTGAGGATCGCCCAGAAACAGGTCTATGATGAAACCCAGAATCAAAGCGCAAAGGGACCACATCATGGCAATTTCGCCTCCGTTATAAAAATGGCCCCAAAGTAGGGTGCCGGCTCAAAATAAGACTATTTTGAGTTATGTTTTTATAGTAAGAAACGCTGTTTTTGATTATTTCCCTCCATTTTCACTTTGACGGATTCGTTCAGCAATCAAATTAAATTTTTTCATCACATATGCATACCCTCCCTCACTATGAGGAAGTGTACAGTTCTCGCAACTTTTAATACCGTTTTCAAGATAAACAAAGTTTCCTCCGCAATCTTTCCCTAGCATGTAAAGGGGGCAATAACAAAACAGACAGTTGAAATCCTCTTCTGACGCATTCTTATGGCAGGGGAAATACTTACATGCGCGGTTTTGAAAAAATTCAGAACTATTTTCTTTCATTGAGCTCCCTCCTGCTTCAACACTCGTTGTTGACGATGCAGCATAGATTTATGCTGCGCCAAATTGTTCGATATAAATTCAAAAGTCAGATAATCGGGAGCGATTCGATCAATCAAATCCCTAACACCTGGGCAAGTAAAAGGCTTATGCTGATCAGCATGAAAAACATATTCAAACAACTGCCCCATCTTGGCCCCATAATCATCAACCAATTGAGGAGGATTTTTTCGCACATGCTTCATATAAGCTCCGGTCAGAGACTGGTTCAAATGGATCCCGCGAATATGCTTACAAAGTTCGCCGTGTGCATCCAAGCAGCGATGGATATACTCCAATCCTGCTTTCTGAGTGCGCAGAGACAGATTGGTATGCATCAAATGCCCGGTATCCAACATGATTCCGGTGCGTGGATAGCGAATACCATCCAGCAGCCGTTTCGTCATCTCCGGCCTGGTCAATGTCAGGCCCGGCTCCCACAGGTTCTCCAACAGCAACGTGGGGCCATCGGTTACGCCGTCCATCGACTGATTGATCAGCTCACAAGCGGCATCAATGACCTCTTCATCCGTGTGGGCATATTTTCCGGTCAGGGTCTCCAGCGAGGAAGAATCCGAAACATGGAACACCATGTATTCCGCGCCGTAACGCTCGGCATGGTCTAAGTCAACACGGAACCGGTCGATCAACGCCTGCCGGGTGGTGCCGCCGTAATAGGTATAGGCCGCATCCAGCGTGCCGAACTCTTCTTTGCAGCGGTCCAAATCGCCGTTCCAGAAGTCAAGCCAGTAATAAAAACAAGACATGTGAAGGCCCACCACATCCTCTGGCTGAATGATACCCCTGGCATCTTCTCCGCAAACCATCAGTTCCACGCCGTCAAAGCCATCCCGCAGAGAAAGGAACTCCTCACGAGACGCAAAGCGGTCCAAATCACACAGGCTGGTCGTGATATTGAACTGAGTTCTCAAAATGTTCCCTCCCACGCAGTTAACTCAACAAGTGTAAAGGTTTTATCAATTACACTAAAATCAACCCTGCAGCGGTATCCCTGACAGTTTTTCACCGACCAGGAATAATACTCACGGCTTGGCTGCGCGAAGCGTTCCATAATTGCCATGATGGTACCGCCGTGGACCACAAAGGTCACCTTTTCTTCGCCCTGTGCGGCGGCATCCGTAATTGCGTTTGCAAAGGCAGCGCAGACACGTTCAGAAAACTCCCCACGGCTCTCGCCATTGGGGCAGGATTCCAGGCAGTTACCCTCTACCCAGGCACGGTACTGGGCATCTTCTGCCATCTCCGAAAAACTTCGTCCCTCAAAATCACCGAAGTCCATCTCCCGTAAATCATTCACAATGATTTGACTGGCAGTTGGAAATAAGATAGCCGCCGTCTGTTGTGTGCGCCGCAGTGGAGATACATAGACTGTCTCTATATCAGGACTGCAGCCCATTGCTTCAGCTAAAGCGATACCCTCTGGCGACAGCGGTTCGTCCGTGCGGCCGATATACCGCAAAGCTGCATTACCTTCCGTCTGTCCGTGGCGAATCAGGGTCACCTGCATGGCAGTTCTCCCTTGATGACCATAGGCAAGCCGCTGACCATACGCACCACACAGTCAGCCCGTTGAGCCAGAAGCACACACAATCTTCCGGTTGCCTCCCGGCCCGCCCGTTCCGCGCGGTTGGCCGGAATCACTCCGCTGCCCACTTCATTGCAGATAATCACTTCCTTGCCCGACAGAGCGGGCAGAAGTTCATCGGTGCACTCGGGGTCGGCAAACACCATCTGCTCCAGATGAAAGATGACAGGGCTGCCGTCCAAAACGGCATCGGCCATATTGTCATCAGTATATCCTAAGGTTCTGGCAAAGGTCCGTTTACCGGAGCCTTCGCCGCCCACGATCAGAAGCATGCGAATACCACCTTTTCCGTTAGAATGAAGCAAGCCAGCAGCACCAACTCGCTTAGTGTGATCAAATAACCGGCCAGATCGCCGGACATGCCGCCAAATTCCTTTTGGGCCATACGATTCAAATACCAGAGAAGAGCCGCAGCAGCCAGAGTACAGACCATGCCGCTGATAGGCGACAGCACGATCAAAGCAGCCGCACACACCACGCACCAAACGGCCATAATGAGTGTCACCTTCTTGGCGGCCCCGTCACGGAACGCAGCCAGCATGCCTGTGGTGCCGGAGCCCGGAACGGCCACACCCGCCAGAGCGCCGATGGCACGGGCAAACACGTGGTGTACACCCGCGATCACGGCCGTCGTCCATGTGCGTTCCAACTCAGAACAAAGAGCTGCATACAGAAGAAAATATGCCGCCGCAAAAATGATGGCAAAGGCTCCGGCGTGAGAGTCTTTCAAAATTTCACGCTTGCGTTCGGGGTCGGCGTGACTGGACAGAGCGTCCACCGTGTCGCAGAAACCGTCCAGATGGATGCCTCCGGAAATCGCCAGAGGAATCAGCGTCATGCCCGCAGCATAGAGAATCGTCCCAATGCCCAGCCACTGGCATAGGCCATGCCAAATGCAAAGGGCAAGACCAAGCACCACGCCCACCAAAGGCAGGGCGCAGAGCATATATTTCATATTTTCCTTTTTCCACTCCACCATGGGCATGGGAACAATGGAAAACATGGAAAAAGCCATTGCGATGGAACGGAACAGATCCTTCATCAAAGCAATTCTCCCTTCAAGACAATGGGAATTCCACAAACAAGTTCATAGACAGCATCAGCCTTCTGTGCAAGGGCGGCATTAATACGTCCCAGCGCACGGATATAGGCTCGGGTGCTGGGATCGTAGTCCTTGTTGTCGCTGCCCACATCGTTGGTGACTACGATAAGGTTCTCACATTGGCGGCACAAAACCTCCACACCGGTCAAAACCGCCTCGCACGGGTCGAGCATGTTTCCCACCTCATCAAACATCTCGTTGGCGGTCAGGTTGCAGATGCATTCCAGCAGTACCGTGCCGCGCTCCGGCAAAAACAATTCGGCCAGATCGGTGTAGCGCTCGATCGTTTCGAACCCTTTTCCTTTGCGCATCTGTCGATGACGCTCGATTTTTTCGGCGCTGCCGTCCCCGTAGGGGCGCATAGCGGCGATATAGTACCGCGGCTGGTCAAAGCGCAGGCACAGAGACTCCGCATAAGAGCTTTTCCCACAGGCCGAGCCTCCGGTCAGCAAAATCATCAAGACTCTTCTCCCCCTTGCGGCTGATACTGTTCAATACCCGTATCGGTAAAAGCAGCGGAGTTGTGGTAAACGGACAGCGCCATATCCATCAAAGGCATCATGCACACCGCGCCGGTGCCTTCACCCAACTTCATGCCTGCATGCAGAATAGCTGTCAAACCCAGTTCCTCCAGAATTGCGGCGGCGGCCGGCTCAGCCGAGGTGTGGCTGGCCAGCATAGCACAGCGGCTGTTGGGACACAGCCGTGCAGCGATCAGCGCAGAAATGGAGCTGATCAGACCGTCAATCAGTACCGGTACACGATACAGCGCACCCCCCAGGAATACACCAACCATTCCGGCAATATCAAAGCCGCCCAGCTTAGACAACACGTCGAGCGCATCCTTGGAATCCGGCTCGTTCACTGCAATTGCTCGGTGGATGGCGCCGCACTTGCGGCGCAGTCCCTCATCGGACAAACCGGCTCCTCGGCCGGTGACCGTTTCCACCGGAATGCCCAGCAGCACAGATGCCACTGCACTGGAGGTCGTGGTATTTCCGATGCCCATCTCGCCTGTGGCCAGCAGCTCGTAACCTTGCTGCGCATAGCCTTTGACCAGCTCCATGCCGTAGGCGATGGCCTGACAGGCCTGTTCCCTGCTCATGGCAGGTCCTACAGCAATGTTACCCGTGCCGTCAGCGATATGACAGCCGGCAACACCATCCACATGAGTCAGCATCCCCATGTCCACGGCGAACACATCCGCACCGGCGCTGGCCGCCATCAGGCATACAGAGGAGCGGTGGTCACGAATCTGCCCTGCCATAGTGGCAGTGACCGACGCATCGGCCTGGGTCACACCCTCCACCACAACGCCGTTGTCCGCACACACGACCACCACTGCGCGCTTGCTTACAGACACCTGCGGCTTGCCGGTCAGGGCGGCTATTTTTACTACCATGTCCTCAAAGCGGCCCAGACCGTCCAAGGGTTTGGCAATGCCGTCCCAGTGAGCCTTGGCCTGCTTGGCAGCATTCTCATCAGGCAGCGCGATCATTTGATTCAAAGCATCGAAATCCAACATATCATCTCATCCTTTTTCCCATTGGGAAAGCATGTCCCGCATCCACTGATATACGTCCATACCATAGACCGGGTCAAGATTTTCAGGAGCCAGCACATCGTCAACTGTTCCCTGCGCAATGGTTTCTCCTTTGTGCATCAGCAAGGCATTGCTGCCAAATGCACGCGCTAAGGACAAATCATGTACTACACTAACTACGGCACGGCCGGGCTGTTTCACCCAATCTGAAATCAAAGCAAATACCTGCTTCTGATAAACCAGATCCAAATGGTTGGTCGGCTCATCCAACAACAGCAGTCGAGGGTTCTGGGCGAAGACCTGTGCCAGGAAGGTGCGCTGCAGCTCGCCACCGGAAAGGGTCAGCACCGATTGATTGCGCAGAGATTCCATCCCCGTCAGCTTCAACGCCTCTTCTACTGCTTGTTCATCCGAATCCTTACGACCAGAAAGCAAACCGCTGGAATGGGCATAACGCCCTAAACGGACCACTTCTTCCACAGTGAATTCATAGCCAACGAAGTGGTTTTGAGCAAGTACACCCACCTCTTTTGCTCGTTGCGAAGGTTTTTGTTTGATCACATCTGTGCCGTTTAGCAACACAGTTCCGGTGTAGCTTACACCTTGCGTGATGGCGTTGAGCACCGTTGATTTACCGGCCCCGTTGGGGCCGACGATCATCAGCCACTGACCTTCATCTACATGAAAACTTAAATTATTTACCACCGTGTGGGTGCCGTAGCTGACCGTCATGTTTTGTACATTCAGCATAATCGTCACCCCTTTCTGGTCTGGTAGAAGATGAAAATAAACACAACCGCACCTACCAAACTGGTGACCACACCAATAGGCAATTCGATGGGATTGAGCAGAATACGAGCCACCAGATCGGCCAACAGCAGGAACACTGCACCGCCAAAGGCACAGGCAGGCAGCAGACGCTTGTGGTTGGGGCCCACGATCATGCGGACCATATGCGGTGTAACGAGGCCCACAAAACTGATGGTTCCTCCAATGGATACGCATACGCCGATCAGCACAGAAACGGTGATCAGCACGATCAGCTTGGTACGCTTCACATCCACACCCACGTGACGGGCATTGTCCTCACCCACGGCGAAGGCATTCAGCTCCTGTGCATGCAGGATAATGATACCGCCGCAAATCAGTAATACACCTGCAAGAATACCTGCATTCAGGTAACTGGAATTTTGCAGACTGCCCAGGGTCCAGAAGGTAATGTCTTTCACCTTTTCTCCGGCAAAGGTAATAATTACATTCATGGCACTGGAAACAAACATGGAATAGATCACACCGATCAGAATGATGGTATTGGTGGATAATGAATAGTCCAGCTTATAGGATAGCCCCAAAATAATCAGCAGCGATAGAAAGGCAAACAGGATGGCCATTAGCATTGTGCCTGCAACGGGCAGGGATGGAAACGTGATGCCAAAGGCAATGGCCAGAACAGCACCCAAAGAAGCACCGGAGGACACGCCTAGCGTGGAACCGTCTGCTAACGGGTTTTTCAACAAGCCCTGCATGGCTGCACCCGCCAGAGACAGAGCAGTACCGGACAGCGCCACACACAAAACACGGGGCAAGCGCACCGACAGGATAATGGACACTGCCAATCCTTCCGACTGCGGCTGACGGGTGATAGCGTTCCAAATCACCGTCACAGTATCTGTCACCGGGATGTTGACGCTGCCGATGCACACGCAGGCGCACAGCACCACCAGCGTGACCATAGCGAAAATCAGATATTCAAATGCACGAAAGTGTTCAGGTTTTTTCTTCATAAAACATCCTCTTCTATGCACGGAAAGGGGAACGCATGGCGTTCCCCTTTATATGTTTTTATTCGCCGTAAACGAAGTCAAACATCATCTGCGCACCGTCAGCCAGACGAGGCGCAGGGCGGGACAGTTCGTTGTTCTGAAGGTTCAGGATCTTCTGATTCTTTACGGCAGTCACGTTTTCCCAGCCAACGCGAGAGAGAATCTCTTCCTCCGGAGTGGGGCCTTCGCCGAAGTACATGGTAATGGTCACGATAAAATCAGGGTTGCGCTCCAGCAACTGTTCTTCAGAAATCTCAGCCCACCCATCTACATCAGAGAAGCAGTTTTTCAAGCCCAACATAGTGGCGATTTCGTCCATAAAGGTGTTGGTGCCGGCAGTCCAAAGACCCCACTGCAGGGGGGAAACCTCAAAATAAACGGTCTGAGTGCCGTCACCGGTGGACTTCTCTACAATCTCGGCAAAGGTGCTCTTCATGCTATCAATGACTGCGGCGGCATTTTCGTCCTTGCCCATCAGAGCACCGATCATTTCAACAGCAGTATATACACCTTCAATATCGGTGGCTTCACTGACAACGACTTTAATACCGGCATTTTCCAGCTGAGCAATCTGCTCCTCGGTTTGAGCCATATCACTCATCAGAAGTACGTCAGGCTGCAGGGCAATGATTTCTTCGATATTGGTATTGGCGCCAGACTCCACAGCAGGAACCTCTAACACTTCGGCCGGATAATC
>CAZDXX010000035.1:0-11314 GCA_964509595.1 uncultured Oscillospiraceae bacterium | reverse complement strand
TGGACTACATGAAGCAGGGCTATACCGCTTGGATCGGACATCTGGATGGCAGACAGACCTATGAGCTGCTTTCTGAAATATTTGGATTGGTGCAGGAAATCATTGATAAAAGCAGGGACGGACTTCTCACGCAAAGGGATAGTCCGTATCCGCACAAGGGTGCTGTACCGGAAATTCGGTTCAAGGTTGACAGAATATTGTAAAAATTATGGACGGAAGGCCACGCAAAACAAGAGTGGACGTTTTACCAAGCAGGATGTCCGGGAGTTGTGTCCGTCTCTTAGTCTTAGCTCCGTGGAAGGTGCGCTCCGCAAACTGGTAGCGACGGGTGAACTGAGACGGGAAGGAGCAGGAAATGCACTTGCTACCTTCGGTTAAAATAGCCACTTACATCCATACGTTTGTTCTTGATGAAGATGCAATGCGAGTTGTTGTGGCGTCAGTTGCTCCGGATGCCGCTTCTCTGGACATTCAATACTGAGAAGGGATATTGGTGATTCACATCTGCGACAATGAAATCAAAGAGCTGTTTGTATCCTGCACCAGCACGACTTAGATTGTTCTGACCAAGGCTGAAGTTTTTGTTTCTGCAAACATTCACTTTGATGGTACCCCAGAAAAAAGAAACCTGCCTGAAGCTGTTAGCGATGCGCTGAGTGTGGGGCAGATATATAATCAACGAATCATATCGCAAATTGGTTGAAAAAGACAACCGCAAGTCATATGCTGTTCGCATGACTTGCGGTTGCTTTCATCCAGTCGTGTGCCCATGGTAGTCGTGGGCAAAAACCGAACACCATGGGAGCGCGTTCGGTTCGCATCCGAGAGGACGACGGTTGGAGGGGGAAGCCCCGAAGGACCGCTGGCAGCAGCCGGTGTGCTTGCAAAGACAAAAAATGGAATTTATAATTGCAAGGTACCTTGACATATACTGCGCTTTGCAGTATCATCAAGGTACCTTGGTATTTATTGGGAGGAAAACTGCCATGAAAATGACAAACGAGTTTTGTACCCATGGAGAGGAAGAAGAGCATCTGAACAAGGGAGAAATTCCGCATTGCGCAGAGCATGAACCGCATTGTGGGCGCAGGGGACGCAAACATGACCATTTCCCGCACTATTCCGAACTGCCTATTTCGGAAAAGCTTCTTGTTATGATGACAAAGCTGACCCGGCTGAGCCGGGCGGCCTTCGATGGGAAAAGCAGCCAGAAGCGAATGCTTCATTTGCTTCACAAAAAAGGTGGAATGACCCAGCGTGAGCTGACGCAGCGCATGGACATTCGCCCCGGTTCGGCCAGTGAGGTCATCAAAAAGCTGGAAAACGCACAGCTGATCACCCGCGCGGTCAGTGAGTCCGACCGCCGAACCATCGACATCATTTTGACCCCGGCCGGAATCGCCCGGGCGGAGGAAGAGGATCAGCAGCGCAAAGCCCGGATGGAAGAGCTGTTCCAGGTGCTTTCCGCGGAAGAAAAGGATCAGCTGCTGTCACTGCTGGAAAAACTGGGCGCCGACTGGGAGGTTCGCTATCGCGGCGAGGAGCGCCGCAAAAGCGAGGCGGAGCAGGAGGACTGCAAACGGCATGAACACTGCCGCGAGGAGAGCGGAGGGGAAACGTAATCTATGTGGAAATATATTAAAAAATACCTGCACATTATGGTGCTGGCCGCCCTTTGCATGGTTTGCGAAATCACGGTCGATCTGCTCCAGCCGAGTTTGATGACGATCATCGTGGACGACGGCGTGCTTGGCCTGAATAACGGCGGCGTGGGAGATATGAATGTGATCCTGACCTACGGCCTGATCATGATCGGCCTGGTCATTCTGGGTGGACTTGGCGGGTCGCTTTGCGGTGTGTTCGGCAACATTGCCAGCGAAAACGCCGGAAACGACATGCGCAAGGACTGCTTTCGAAAAATCATGCAGTATTCCTTTCCGCAGATGGATCGCTTCGGGACGGGCGCGCTGATCACCCGCGTCACAAATGACATTACCCAGGTGCAGAATATGCTGCTGCAGATGGTGCGCGGCGCCATCCGAACGTCCATTATGTTTCTGGGAAGCATTTATTTCATGTTCCGACTGTACCCGCAGTTCGGCGTCATTGTACTGTGTGCTCTGCCTTTTATTTTGGGAGTCATCCTCTTCTGCCTGAGGAAGGCTAACCCCCATTTTTCCGAGATGCAGACCCAGCTGGACCGGGTCAACGCCATTCTGCAGGAGGACATTTCCGGCATCCGCATCATCAAAGCCTGCGTGCGGGAAGCGTATGAGAAGCTGCGCTTCGGAAAGACCAATGACAAGCTGATCGGCTCTCAGCTGCGCGTTCTGGTGATTTTCGCGTTTATGAGCCCGGTGATGAATGCGCTGATGTACATCGTGGTCATCGCCATCCTGTTGGTCGGTTCCGTGCAGGTGGGCGGCGGTGCCACGCCCGGCGCCATTATGGGCGCCATCACTTACACCACGCAGCTGCTCAACAGCGTTCTGAGCCTGGTGATGCTCTTTCAGAACATTTCCCGCGGTACCGTTTCCTGGAAGCGTGTGCGTGAGATTCTTGACAGCGAGCCCGATTTGAAGGACGGTGGATTCGCGGGCGAGACGGAGGAAAAGGGCCGGATCGAGTTCCGGGACGTCTCCTTTGCCTATCCCGGCACCGAGAAACCCATTCTGGAGCATATCAACCTGAACATCGCGCCCGGAGAGACGATCGCCATCATGGGTGCCACCGGCTGCGGAAAGACCACTCTGGTCAATCTGATTCCCCGTTTTTACGATGTGACCTCAGGACAGATTCTGGTAGATGGGGTGGATGTGCGGGAGTACGACCAGCAGGCTCTGCGAGATAAGATCTCCATTGCCCTGCAGAACTGCGAGCTGTACAGCATGTCCATCTCCGAAAACATCGCCTGGGGCAAGCTGGGCGCTTCGGAGGAGGAGATCCGTGCCGCCGCCGGGATCGCTCAGGCAAATGACTTCATCCTCGGCACGCCCGAAGGGTACGATACGGTGGTGGCGGAGCGCGGCATGAGCCTTTCCGGCGGACAGCGCCAGCGCGTTTCCATTGCCCGGGCCGTATTGAAGGACGCTGAGATCCTGATTTTTGACGACTCCACCAGCGCCCTTGATCTGAAAACGGAGGCAAATCTCTACAACGCGCTGGATGAGGGCCGCAGCTCCGGGACCAGAATCATCGTGGCTCAGCGAATCGCCTCCGTGCGCCGCGCCGACCGCATTGTCCTGCTGGAGGGCGGCACGATCGCAGCCTGCGGCAGTCACGAGGAGCTGCTGCAAAGCTGCGCCATTTATCAGGATATCTATCACTCTCAGATCGGAAGCGAGGTGGACGACAATGAGTGAGAAGGGAAAGACCGTTGATCTTCGCAGTGTGCGCTTTCGCGGCGGTCCCGGCATGTTTGCCGAAACGGAACACGCAAAGGACGTAAAGGGATCGCTTAAGCGGATCCTGACATATATTCTGAAGGAGCGGAAGCTTCTGATCAGTCTTCTGCTTGTGGTTGTCTTCGGTACGATCTGCGGCGTTGCCGCGCCCAGCCTTCAGAGCAACGCCATTGACATCGTTGCCGGTGTCCGGGAAGGTGCACTGGGAAAGATGCTGATGCTGATGCTGGCCGTCTACCTGCTGTACAGTGCCGCTCAGTTTTTTCAGGATTATCTCAGCGCGCACCTGAGCCAGCGCATTGTCAAGCGCCTGAGGGAGGAGCTGTTCGGGAAAATCATCGATTTGCCCATCAAATACATGGATGAACATTCCCACGGTGATGTGATCAGCCGCATGACCAACGATGTGGAAAACATCTCCACCACGGTCTCCCAATCCCTGCCGTCCCTGTTTTCCGGTGTGTTTACCATTGTGGGCACTCTGTGCATCATGCTGTACTATTGCTGGCAGCTGACCTTGCTGAGCTGGGTCACCGTGCTGCTCACCGTGGTGAGCGCAAAGCTGCTGTCCAAAAAAGTCCGGGTATTCTCCCGCAAGCGTCAGACCTATCTGGGCATGCTGAACGGTGATGTGGAGGAGATGATCTCCGGGTACCGCACAGTGGTGGCGTACAACCATCAGGAGGCATCCACCACAGAATTCTGTGAGACCTCTGACCGGCTGACCAAGGCGGGAATTTGGGCCAACTCCATCGCCGCCGTTTCGGGCCCCATCATGAACTGTATCAGCAATCTGGGCTTTGTCATCATTGCGGCATTTGGCGGCTTTTTTGCCATCCGCGGTATGATTTCGGTGGGCGTGATCTCCGCCTTTATCATTTACGCCAAGCAGTTCAGCCGACCCATCAACCAGATCGCCAATATTTACAGCCAGATTCAGACTGCCATTGCAGGTGCAGAACGCGTATTTGCGGTGCTTGACGAAGAAAGTGAGGATAAGCGCGGCGAGGCACTGCGGGAAAGCGACCATGCAACGGTTCAGATTTCTCACGTGGATTTCTCCTATCAGGAAGGCCACCCCGTGCTGCGTGACTTCAGCCTCACCGTTCCCTCCGGAAAGAAGGTGGCGCTGGTGGGTGCTACCGGCAGCGGAAAGACCACGGTGGTCAATCTGCTGATGCGCTATTACGACATCAATGGCGGCGACATTTACATCAACGACCAGAACCTGCGGGATATTTCCCGTGACAGCCTGCGAAAGAAGGTGGCTATCGTGCTGCAGGGCACCGTGCTGTTCACCGACACCGTACGCAACAACCTGAAGTACGGCAACGAACAGGCCACGGACGAGCAAATGTTTGCTGCCGCGGAAATGAGCCGCTGCAGCAAGATGATCGCGGCGCTGCCCCGGGAGTATGAGACCGTTTTGACCGGTGCGGGCAGCAACATCAGTCAGGGCCAGCGCCAGCTGCTCGCCATTGCCAGAGCGTTCATCGCCGATCCGGAGATCTTGATTCTGGACGAAGCCACCAGCAACGTGGATACCCGTACGGAAAAGGCCATTCAGAATGCCATGCAGATGATCATGAAGGACAGAACGAGCATTGTGATCGCCCATCGCCTGTCCACGATTCGGGATGCGGACATAATCGTTGTGGTAGATGACGGACGCATTGTGGAAAGCGGACGGCATGAGGAGCTTCTGGAGCAAAAAGGAAAGTACTACGAACTCTACATGACCCAATATGCGGGCTTTGCAACGTAAAATTAAATTTCAGGATTCGAGGCAGGGAGTATCCCATAACTCCCTGCCTCGAATCGTTTCTGTCTGTAAAAAGCAACCGCAGTCACCCCCATTTGGGATGACTGCGGTTTTGCATTCCGGAGTTTTACATGGTCTGTTGAGGACCGGAGATCTCCCGGTAGAAGGCCGCGGCGGCAGCCTCCTTATACGGGGTCAGCCACAGGTTGCCGATGCCCAGGGTCAGCGAAGCCAGAATGCTCCAGCCGATGAAGCTGATCTGCAGGCAGAACAGCCGCCAGCGGTTTCCGTACATCATTTCTTTGGACATGGCGATGGCTTCGTTGGCGGTCAGCTCCGGGTTTTCCGCCAGTATGTAGTCGGTCATGGCATAGTTGAACGAGGCGAGAATGCCCGGAACGATCAGCAGCAGAGTCCACAGGAAGATGTATACGGTCCGTAAAAGCCGTGCGAGCGCGGTGGTTTTCCAGTGGGGGAAGTAGTGGAACAGGAGATTGATCGAAACCTCTCTGCGGTCGACCAGCTCCAGATTGAAACGGGAATAACCCACCTGGATGATGCTGCCCAACACGAAGTATAGAACAGCCAGAACCAGGGCGCCCAGAAAGATGTAAGTGGCGCCGCCCACCAGAAATGCGCCGATTCCGGAGTTGAGACTGCCGCCGATGGAGAAAACGGTCTGTCCGGCAATTTCAAAGCTGGCATTTGCGCCGGAGCCGTCGATATTCAGATTTACCTCCGGTCCACCTGAGCCGGCAGCGCCCAGAAGGGCGGCGATCAGTCCTGTAATCACGGCAATCCCCCATTTCCCCTGCAGGGAATCGCGGGCGATTTGTCTGAAATCAGCGGCGTATTTCATTGAAATTCCTCCTTCGTCCGATATTTCTGCTATGGGATCATTGTAGCGTGAAAAGGTACGGAAATAAATGACTGTTTCGGCAAAATAAAGGGGTGTATTTCCCCGGCAGAAGAAAATTGCTCCTTACATATAGTATACGTTTGTTTTCGGAAAAGTACAAGAATTGCAACAGGGCCGCCTTTGTGAAAAGGCAGCCCTGTGGTTCTTTTTTTGAAAAACATCCTTAGAGTTCACGCCCGCAGGCGCACGAACCGTGCGCTGCGACAGGTTTAGCCTTCAAAAAAGGCTACGCCGTATGCGCCGGGGCCCACGTGGGTGCCGATGGCGCAGCCCAGAGAGTAGATGGGCAGGTCGGGTTTGTCCTGCAGCTCGGGGACGGCGGCAATGAAATCCTTCACAGGGGCATCGTCATTGCCGGAGTAGACAAAGGCCACGGGTTTCTCAAAGTTCACGCCGCCGTACTGTTCGATCAGGCTTTTCAGCAGAGCGTGGCACTTCTGGGTGCCGCGGGCGGTGCCGGCCATGGCTACCTCGCCGTCCTTGACCTCGATGGCGGGCTTGATGGCCAGCAGGCCGCCGGCCAGAGCCACCGTGGCAGAGATGCGGCCGCCCTTCTTCAGATACTCCAGCGTATCGATCATGGCGACCACGCGGATTCGGGTCTTTTCCTCGTCCAGCGTTTTGGCGATCTCTTCGGCAGACAGGCCCTGTCCGGCCAGTTCCAGGCCGCGCTGGAGCAGGATGCGCTCGCCGATGGCGGCACTCAGACTGTCCACCACGAAGACCTTGCCCTCGTAGTCCTCCGCGGCGATCATGGCGCTCTGCCAGGTGCCGGACAGCCTGGAGGAGATGGTGATGACCACGACTTCATGACCCTCGGCCACCAGTGCGGCATAGCGCTCGGCAAAGGCAGAGGGGGTGATCTGGCTGGTGGTGGGCAGGTCCTTGCTTTCCGCCAGCTTTTCAAAAAATTCCTCATGGGTCAGGTCCACGGCATCGTTGTAGATCTCCTCGCCGAAGAGGACCTGCAGAGGCAGGTGGGACACGCCCAGCGCCTTAGCCTCCTCGGGCAGTATGTCAGATGCGGAATCGATGATAAATGTTACGCTCATGACAGGCTCCTTATAAATCGTTTTGGGCCATCTTGTTCCGAAGATTTTCGGAAATCAAAGAAAGGCTTTGGTAAAAGCTCTCACGCTGTTCCGGGCTCATGCCCTGTCCGCCCACGGACACCCAGGACTTGATCAGGGGGTCCATCTGCTGGGCAAGGGCGTGTCCGGCTTCGCTGAGATGCAGGGGGGCGCGGTAATGCTTTTCGCCGCTTTGCTCGATGTAGCCGCGCTCGCGCAGGTCGGACACCGTGCGGGAGATGCCGGCCTTGTCCTCGGCGCAGAGGTGACACAGCTGTGTGGCAGTCAGGCCGTCGGGATTGTGGTGCAGGTAAAACAGGCAGGCCACATGGGTGCCCTTCAGACCGAATTCGGTCATCTCGGCATTTTTGATGCGCTGTATGTATTTGTAACAGACGGTGATGCCGGTCAAAAACTCCTCAAAGCGAGAAAGCAAGGCTTGTTCTTCCACAGTGGGTTCCCTCCTTGTTGAGATGTTGAGAAATCAACTTCTTGGGCATTGTAGCACATAGTTGTTGAGAAATCAACAACAAAATATAAAACCGCTTCCGATGTTTGGTTCAGATTGAAAAAAGCCGCGCAGAGTTTGCGCCCGCAGGTGCAAAAAGATTAAATTTGGCGACATGTGTGTCGGAGAAATACTTCTCGCCTCGCAAACGTGCGCGCTTCGCGCATGCACTGCAGCGAGGTGCATACTTTTTTGTCGGAAAAGGCTTTGCCTTTTTCGACAGGTAGGTTTACTTTTGGTCAATTTTTGTTATAATGAGCCCGAATATGTACGTTTTTGGGGGCGAAACCATGGAAAATCGGAAACAGATCTGGGAGCGCAGACGCAAGCGCGCCCACGAGATCGTCGAAGTAGGTTCTTCCGGCGACTGGGTCAGTCAGGGCTATGACTGGCTGGGTACGATTCTTCTGATCGTCAATCTGATCGTGACCATTCTGGAGACCTTCGATCGGCTGGCGGCCTATGAAATGGTTTTTACGGTGCTGGAAGAGATCACGGTGGCTTTTTTTGCCGTGGACTATGTTCTGCGCGTATGGGCGGCGCCCGACCTGTATGCGGATCTATCGGAAGGTCAGGCCAGAAAGAAGTACCTGCTGTCCTTTACGGGTATCATCGACCTGCTGTCTTTCCTGCCCCATTACCTGCCCGTCTTCTTCCCGGAGGGTGCGGCGGTGTTCCGTATGTTCCGTGTGGTGCGCATACTCCGCCTGTTTCAGGTCAACGCCTATTACAACTCCATCCACGTGATCACCACCGTCATTTCCAGCAAGAAGCAGCAGCTGTTTTCCTCGGTGTTTATCATTCTGGTGCTGATGGTAGGTTCCAGTCTGTGCATGTACAGTCTGGAGAACGCGGCGCAGCCCGAGGTGTTCTCCAACGCCTTTTCCGGCATCTGGTGGGCGGCGTCCACACTGCTGACCGTGGGTTACGGCGATATCTATCCCATTACCACCTGGGGCAAGATATTCGGTATCATCATCACATTCCTGGGCGTTGGCATGGTCGCCATCCCCACCGGTATTATTTCGGCAGGCTTCGTGGACCAGTACTCCCGCCTGAAGCGCATGAGCGAGTACGCCGCCGAGGAGGACATCCAGTTTATCAAGACGCGGCTCCATGCAAAGGACTGCTGGGTGGGGAAGGCCGTGAAAGATCTGGGCCTGCCCGAAGGCACCATCGTGGCTATGATTCGCCGGGGCAGAGAAAACGTGGTGCCTCGCGGTGACGTGGTGCTGCAGGATAACGATACCATTATCATCGGCGCAGAGGCGGTGAAGGATGACCGCCACATCGACCTGAAGGAGATCGTGCTGCTGGAGCACAATTCCTGGAACGGTCAGTACATTCGTGATTTGGACATTTCCCGTCAGACCATAATCGTCATGGTAAAACGAAAAGGCACCATGCTGGTGCCCCGCGGCAATTTGAAGCTGCTGGAGGGCGACCACGTCATCATGTACACGCAGGAGCGTGTGTTGGACGCCAACATAATTCAGGTATAACGGAAAAGCACCCGTTTGGGGTGCTTTTTCGTTCGGAGGAGAGGATACAACTTGCAATTTGTTTGTCCGGATTATTACAACGAATTTCACTGTATCGCGGGCGCGTGCAAGCACAGCTGCTGTATCGGCTGGGAGATCGACATCGACCCCGACAAGGCGGAGCTTTACAAAAACGTCCCCGGCGAGGTGGGCCGGCGTTTGAAAGAGAACATCCACTGGGGCGAGGTGCCCCATTTTATCCTGCGGGAAGGGGAGCGCTGCCCCTTCCTGAATGAGAGCAATCTCTGTGATTTGATTCTGGAACTGGGAGAGGAGCACATCTGCTCCATCTGCACCGAGCATCCCCGGTTTTACAACGAACTGCCCGATGACCGGCTGGAAGTGGGCCTTGGCCTGTGCTGCGAAGAGGCGGCACGGCTGATTTTGGGCAAAAAAGAGCCGGTGACGCTGGAATACGACTGCGAAACGGGCGAGGAGGATGTGGTCATCGTCCTGCGGGATGAGGCCATCGCCATTCTGCAGGAGCGTGACAAATCTGTAGACGAGCGGGTTTGGAACATGCTGCAGCTTTGTGGCGCGTCAGGAGGCGGAAAGACCATCGGACAGTGGGCGCAGATGCTGCTGGGACTGGAGCGGCTGGATGAGGAGTGGACACGGCTGCTGAATTTGCTGCTTGCAGAGGGTGCGCAGGCCGATCACGAGGGCTTTGACGTATTTATGCAGGAGCGGCAGACCGAATACGAGCAGCTTTTGGTCTATCTGGTCTACCGCCACATGGTCAACGCCGTGGACGAGGCCGATCTGGCGGCCCGAGCAGGCTTTGCCGCATTGGGGTATGAGCTGCTGCGCGCCGTGGGTGCGGTCATTTGGACGCAGACAGGGGAATTTACCTTTGAGCAGCAGGTGGAGCTGGCCCGACTGTTCTCCTCCGAGATCGAGTACTCGGACGAAAATCTGAACATTCTTTTGGAGGAACTGTCTCCGGAATGATTTTGGCTACTGCGGATATTCGTATTCAAAGGCGGCGTTGGGTGCATCCAGCTCGAAAAGGGTATCGCCGTCCGTTTGAAAGCGGTAAAATACCCGGCAGGCAGCGTGTTCGTGGATGGTTCGCGCCATTGCTCCGCCGGTCGGTGCGTAGAGTGGATGGCCGGCTTGTTCCAGCTGTTTCACGGTTAGACGCGCGTTGCCCTGCTGAACGACGATCTCGCCGTTTTGGATCTGAATCGCCCTGGCGCCCAGATAGGTTGCAAGCCGATATTCCTTTCCACGCCAGAGGATGATGCCGATCACCCCGGTAAAATGATAACGGCCCAAGGGGATGTCTGCCACACTGAGCATCAGCGCACCATCCGGAAACGTGCATTGTGTCCAGGCATATTCTTTGGGAAACGAGCGGCCGCGGTCCCCTTCCAAATAGCCTGCGGCATTGCGGAATACATAGGGGACACGGTTGACATCCAGTTCCCCGGTTACGGAGTGCTTCATGCTGTACACGCTGTGGCGGCACTCCATAAAGGGGACATAGCGAAAGGGCCCCATAATGTCGTACTTGATGGGTGTGAAGGCTCCGAAGCGAAGGGAGCCGGAGACGGAAAGCGTGGGGGAGTGCAGATCCAGATCGATTCCCCGCTGTTCGAACCGGTTTTTGCCGATTTTGATGTGGGAGCCGTCTTTGCTGAAATCGGAGTAGGGGAAGGGAATGTTCCAGGACTTCTCGTTTGTGATCAGCTGTATGGAGCAAGATTTCCGGTTTCCTGTTTTGTGAATGGCGGGAATGACCGCGAGGGTCTGCGTGTCCGATTGACACTTGAAGTACCAGCCGCAGAAATAGTCGCGCATGGGGCAGCCTCCTGTACAAATAGGGTATATTAGAATGCCCGCTTTTGTACAGGTCCTATGCAAAAATCAGTTTATCCGAGCAAAAACGGTCAAACCGGCAAAAGCTTGGGGGGTCAATATATTGATTTCCAACCGGATATAGAGTATAATGTTTGTCAGTTGTTTTGAGGTTAAAAATAAATTGCGAAAAGATTCACAAAAAGGAAAGGAAAAAGGGAGAGTATAGGTATGGACGCAAAGTACGAGGCACTCTTTACCCCGTGGAAGATCGGCAATGTGGAGATCAAAAACCGCATCGTCATGTGCC
>CAZDXX010000034.1:0-11980 GCA_964509595.1 uncultured Oscillospiraceae bacterium | reverse complement strand
AATTACTTTCGTCTTTTTTTCTTCCGTTTTCCACCCAGTAATCCCGCTAATGCTCCGCCAAACAAAGCGGCGCAAAGCAACCCTATGCCCTGGTTCTCAATTGATACGCTTGGAAAGAACACGATCCCCGCAGTTAAAAGCAATAAGAACAAAACTGCACCTGTTCCAACGCCAACCAGCAGTGTTTTGCACCTATAGCGCGACACGGCAAACATTCCACCCATAAAGCTCGAAATGGCACATACTGCTATTGTGTATTGAATTATATGCTTGCTGCTGATCCAACCGTTTGAAACAAACAATGAACAAAAGAATAAAAAAATGAAGCAAAACAAAAGCGCTACGACCCCGGCCAACAAAATGCAGCTCATATATTTAAACAGCTGCATTCCTTGTTCTTCTTCTTTTTTTCGCATGTAAAAACCTCCCTGCACAGTCTTTGTACAGACTATGCAGGGAGGTTCCATTTCATGTCGTCAGAAAAAATTACTTCTTTTCCTTCTTGTCCTGCTTTGCAGGAGCGTTCTCGGTGGTTTGAGCGCCCACAGTGGAAACGGCCCACTTAGTGAACTCGATGCGCACACGGTCAGCGCCGGTCTCGATCACAATAGTTTCATCCTTAACTGCACAAATAGTGCCAATGATACCGCCGATGGTAGTAATCACATCGCCAACCTTCAGGCTGTTACGCATTTCAGCAGCTTGCTTTTTCTTCTTGTTCTCAGGACGGATCAGGAAGAAATAGAAGACAGCGATGATCAGTACGAGCATAATAATAGAAGTATAATCCATAGAGTGTTTCCCTCCGTATATTGATGAAAATCATTATATCTTGTGAAACAGAAAAAAACAAGTCTTTTCGCGATTTAAATTCGCCCTTGCAGCTTTTGAGAATACTCAGCACGGAAATCTGCAAAAGCACCCTGTTCAATAGCGGTACGAATGCGCGCTGTAAGCTCATTGTAAAAGTAAAGATTATGAAGAACGGACAAGCGCATAGCAAGCATTTCTCCTGCTGTAAACAAATGGCGAAGATATGCTCGCGAAAACGAGCGACAGACCGGGCAATTACAATTGGGATCAATCGGCCGTTCGTCCGTCTTATACTTCTCGTTCTTAATGTTCAATGCGCCTTCCCAGGTAAACAACTTTCCGTGACGCGCATTTCGAGCAGGCATGACACAATCGAAGAAATCAATACCACGAGCGACGCCCTCTATAATATTGGAGGGCGTTCCTACGCCCATCAAGTAACGCGGCTTGTCCTTCGGCATGTGAGGTTCGACCGCATCAATGATATCATACATGACCTGAGTCTCTTCTCCAACGGCAAGTCCGCCAATAGCATAGCCCTCACAGTCCAAAGGAGCAATTTGCTGCATATGCCAAATACGCAAATCTGGATAAATGCCGCCTTGATTGATGCCAAAAAGCATTTGTTGGGGATTTACAGTATCCGGCAGAGAATTGAGCCGATCATGTTCTTCCTTGCAACGAATCAACCAACGCAGTGTGCGCTCACACGATGCTTTGACGTATTCATAGGTAGAAGGATTCTCTACACACTCGTCAAATGCCATTGCAATATCACTGCCTAAATTCGACTGAATTTGCATCGACTCTTCTGGCCCCATGAAGATACGTCTTCCATCGATGTGCGAAGCAAATGTAACGCCCTCTTCTGTGATTTTGCGAAGTCCGGACAACGAAAATACCTGAAAGCCACCAGAATCGGTAAGAATTGGGCCATCCCAATCCATAAACTTATGCAGGCCACCCATCTTTCGAACTACATCATCGCCGGGGCGCAAATGCAAATGGTATGTGTTGGATAATTCAACCTGACAGCCGATTTCTTTTAAATCATGCGCAGATACCGCGCCTTTAATCGCGCCCAACGTGCCAACATTCATAAATACCGGCGTCTGAACCGTACCATGAGCACATGTAAAAACACCACGGCGAGCGCGGCCTTCTGTTTGAATAACTTGAAACATATTTCCCTCCCGTTGAATCATCTACCACTAAATTTTCGACAGTACATATTCAGCCTGTTCGACTTTATTATCAATGCACAATCGAAAAATATAAAAACTTTCACTTATCGACATCGCATGTTTCGAGATCATATCTGGGTGAATCAAATCAAAATAAAACTCGCATAGTTTCTGATTCTCAATTCCTGAATTTAATATTGCTGTTTGTAACATTGCAGGAACCGTATTGTCAATATAAGGAGCTCGCCCAAATCCGCTTAAATCGATATAAAAAGATGGAATTAATATTTTTAATTCATCCATAAATCGGCCGTCTTTTTCCAACAATCTGGCCATTTCTTTTAACGTAGCCGAATAAAGGTCAATCTGGCCTTCACGAATATGACGACGACACTCTGCAGAAAGTTCCGCAAAAGCATTATCAAATGATGTCTCCAATACAAATCCTCCAACAACTTAAAAAACAAAGCAACGAAAAGCGTCAGAAAATAAACATTGCATCGCCGAAAGAGAAAAAGCGATACTTCTCTTCTACAGCTTGCCGATAAGCCTCCAGTACATGCTCTCGTCCGGCTAGTGCAGAAACAAGCATGATCAACGTAGACTCAGGTAAATGAAAATTTGTGATCAGGCAATCGAGAACTTTGAACTTATATCCGGGGTATATAAAAATGTTCGTCCACCCGGAGCACTCCTTCATCGTACCATCCTCTGCAGCAAAGCTCTCAATCGTGCGGCAGGAAGTTGTTCCGACACAAATAACTCGTCCACCGTTTCTTTTTGTTTCGTTAATGATGTCGGCCGTCTCCTGTGGAATCATACAAAATTCCGAATGCATCTCATGATCCAAGATATCATCCGCCTTGACAGGCCTAAAAGTGCCCAATCCAACATGAAGTGTAACGTAGCAAAGCTTTACACCCATTTCCTCGATGTGCTGCATCAATTCCGGCGTAAAATGCAGTCCGGCAGTAGGCGCAGCAGCAGATCCGTTCACTTTCGAATACACAGTCTGGTAGCGTTCCTGATCCTGCAATTCTTCCTTGATGTACGGTGGAAGAGGCATTTTACCCAGCTGCTCCAGAATCTCCAGGAAAATGCCCTCATAGTGAAATCGAACCAAACGCTTACCGTCTTCAATTTCAGCCTCAATAGTAGCTGTCAGCTGCCCATCACCAAAAATAACCTCTGCCCCGGGCTTAAGCTTTCGACCGGGTCGAACCAGACACTCCCAAACATTATCGCCCTTATCAACCAGCAGCAGCACTTCGCAAACGCCACCTGTCGGGCGATGACCGATCAATCGTGCCGGCAAGACGCGGGAGTTGTTCAATACCAAGCAATCACCGGGACGCAAAAAATCAAGCAAATCATAAAAATGACGATGCTGTGTCTCTCCGGTTTCTTTGTTGAGCAACAACAATCGAGAAGCATCACGCTTCTCGATTGGAGTCTGAGCAATTAACTCAGCAGGCAAATCAAAATAAAAATCAGATGTTTTCATACAATTAGTAAATCTCAATTCCGGCATAATAAAAGTTAAGAATATCTATGTAAGTGTAGCCCTCTAAGGCCATTGCATATGCGCCCCACTGGCTCATACCAAGATTATGGCCCCTACCAGTTCCGGTAAACGTAAATGTTCCGTCATTTGTACTAGATGTTTCCGATTTAGCAACCGTTTCAACTCCGCTTCCTGTAATCGCATAAGCAGAAGATATGTTCATTGCTACCAGATTTCCATTTCCGTCCATGACCCAAACCTGGCCGTACGAACCAACGCTGCCTCCATCCGCCAAATAATAATCTTCGCTAGTGTCACCGGTTGTAAATCGGATTGAAGGAATGCCCAAAACCGAGCGTACGTTTCCTTTTTTAATTGTTGAAACCTTGCCATATTGATCAGTAAGTTCTACGCTATATACATTTCCGTTTTCAGTGGTTTGCGTTATTCGAACATCCACAATTTCGCCCGAAGAAATGTTATAAAGAGCCAGTCTTTCCTGAAGTTCTTTTCCGGTATATGTCTTAGTCCAGTGATAATTTGAAATTTTGTTTTCAACCAAAGCTTCGTACGGATCAATTACACCGCGTAAATAAGGCAGTGCTTCATTCCAAACGTTCTCACAAGCATCGGTTGCGCCACCGTCACTGGCGTGATATACGGCTTGGGCAATACTCCCATTGTACCAAACATACTGATTTGCAGTTTCCTCCGCTGCTCGAGCCGTATTTTCCCCGGTACGGCTCATACCGGTATATGCTTGACAGCAAGTCGTACCGCATACATCAAAATTTTGTTTGGCATGTCCTACGCGGGTTTTTGCATAGCTTCGAACAGCAACAGCTTGAGCTTTCAACGCCTCCAACGGCCAGGAATCACTCATTTCGCAAGAAATAACACAGTTAGCATAGTCATCTATCGAAACAACATTGACAACCGTCAAATTACCACCATTGCGCGAGTAACAAAAACTTCCATAATATCGGTATCCCTTAAAGTGTGTGATGGTTTTTACCATGTCATCAAGACCGGGCTTAACAGTCAAATCAAAATTACCATAACCATCGAACTGAAAAACAGGGGTATTCGTACCGGTGATTACGACTGTGATACCGTAAGAACTTGTACCAACAACAGTTAAGTCAGGGCGTCCGCCCGAAGCCATCAAAGCCTCTTCCTTCGTCGTGTAAGCACCAATACGCACCTGATATTCACCATTGATCCAAGCAGGAAAACCACCAACCGTCAATGCAACACCTTGTGCTTCTTCAAAAGATCTATAGGTACCGTCAAGCTGCAAGTGATAACAACCAACAACAATATCTGTAACAACCTGATCGGTATACCCATAACCGCCCTCAGGCAAGCTGCTGGTGTAATATACGTTCTGTGCCTTTAACATCGAAATAGCAGTCTCAGCCGTATAACCAAGCTGTATAAACGCATCTTCGCTCATAAAACCGAAACGGAAACCGGAGCCAGCTCCGGAATAATTCTGCAAATTTGCTCCAGGTAATGCATTGCTGTCATAATAGAGACCGACCCGAACCATTTCATCGCCGCTCTCCCCTGCTTCACCTGGCACAGCAAAGGCAGATGAAGCAGGAAGAATGGTCAAGGCAAGTATAAAAGCAACAATTTGCACGAATTTTCTTTTCATAAAGGCGCTCCATTTCTCCGTCGCTTTAGTGTGTTAAAGATTGACAGTGCTTAAAAATAATGATACCATAATTGAAGATGTATATATCGACATTATAGTACATAAACCACACTCTTTTCAACTGCTGTTTTGGAAAGTTAGGGCTGGAAAATTCATACTATTGTCATACAGCTTTTGGAGGTTATTAATATGAAAAAGTATCAGGTAGGCGTTATTGGTGGAACCGGTATGGTTGGTCAACGTTTCGTTACCCTTATGGAGAAACACCCCTGGTTCCAGTTGAAAGTGATTGCAGCAAGTTCTCGCAGCGCTGGCAAAACCTATGAGGAAGCTGTGGGTTCTCGCTGGGCTATGGATACTCCCATGCCTGAAGAAGCCAAAAAAATCATTGTTATGGACGCAACTGCTGACATTGAAAAAATTGCGGCTGAGGTCGACTTTGTTTTCTCTGCCGTCGATATGAAAAAAGAAGAAATCAAAGCGCTGGAAGAAGCATATGCTAAGTGCGAATGCCCTGTTGTATCCAACAACTCCGCTCATCGCTGGACAAACGATGTTCCCATGGTGATTCCCGAAATCAATGCTGATCACATCAAGGTCATTGATGACCAGCGCAAGCGTTTGGGCACAAAACGCGGCTTTATTGCTGTAAAATCTAATTGCTCTATCCAAAGTTATGTTCCTGCGCTCTCCCCTCTTCGCCAATATGGTATCGAAAAAATCCTGGTTTGTACCTATCAGGCTATTTCCGGTGCCGGCAAAACGTTTGAAACCTGGCCTGAGATGATCGACAATCTGATTCCTTACATCGGCGGAGAAGAGGAAAAAAGCGAGCAAGAGCCGTTGAAAGTTTGGGGCAAAGTCGAAAATGGTGTCATCGTTAATGCGGACTCCCCTGCTATCACCGCTCAGTGTCTTCGCGTTCCTGTGTCTAACGGCCATACTGCAGCAGTATTTGTCTCGTTTAAAAATAAACCCACCATGGAAGAGATGAAGCAAATCTGGGCCAATTTCAAGGGCCGTGCGCAGGAATTGGATTTGCCCACTGCCCCTAAACAGTTCCTGAACTACTTTGAAGAGGACAATCGTCCCCAAGCAAAGCTGGACCGCAATATGGAAGGCGGCATGGCGGTTTCTGTGGGCCGTCTGCGTCCTGATACTCAGTACGACTATAAGTTCGTTTCCCTCTCCCACAATACTCTGCGTGGCGCAGCTGGCGGCGCAGTGCTTCTCGCCGAGCTTCTATGTGCCGAGGGATACATTGACAATAAAAACTAATTGGAGGCATCTTTATGAGAGAACCCGTATTTACCGGCGCTTGTCCCGCAATTGTTACTCCTTTTGATAACACAGGCGCCGTCAACTATGATGTATTTGGCAGACTGATCGACCAGCAGATCGCAGCCGGCGTTGATGCCATCTGTGTCGCTGGTACCACCGGTGAAACCTCTACCCTTTCTATTCGCGAACATATTGCAGTTGTTGAGTACTGCGTCAAGCGTGTCAATCACCGTGTAAAGGTAATTGCCGGTGCAGGTTCCAATGACACTTCTGCTGCTGTTTATCTGTCTCAGCACGCTCAAGATTCCGGTGCAGATGCGTTGCTGCTGGTCACTCCCTACTATAACAAGGCAAGCCAGACCGGCCTGCTGAAGCATTACGAGTATATCGCCGACCGCGTCGAACTTCCCATCATCCTCTATAATGTTCCGTCCCGTACAGGTGTCTCTTTCACTGCAGAAACTTATAAGAAGCTCTCCGAAAACCCTAAGTTCAATGGTGTTAAAGAAGCCAGTGGAAACTTTTCTCTGCTTGCCCATACCCGTTATCTCTGTGGTGATGATTTTTATATCTGGTCCGGTAATGACGACCAGGTTGTTCCCATGATGAGTCTGGGCGCCAAGGGTGTCATCTCCGTAGTCTGCAACATCATGCCTGAGTTAATGGTTGATATGTCTCACGCCTGCCTTGACGGTGATTTCGAAAAGGCCGGCAAGCTTCAAATCGAGTATATGGACTTTATTGACTCTCTGTTCATCGAAGTAAATCCCATCCCCATCAAATGCGCCATGAATTTGGTTGGTATGGAAGCCGGTCCATTGCGTCTCCCCCTTTGTGATATGTCCCCTGCCAACGCAGAAATCATGAAGACTGCCATGAAACGCGTCGGACTTTTGAAGTAAACACATATAACGAGGAATTTACCGATGATAAATATTATCATTTCAGGATGCAGCGGCCGTATGGGTCATGTTGTGAAGGAAATCTGCATTTCCGACCCCAGTGTCAATATTGTTGCAGGCTTTGATATTCTCGGTTCATCTGACCCTGATTTCCCTGTCTACACTTCACCTGACCAATTCAAAGGAGACGCAGATGTCGTAATTGACTTTTCACATCCTGCCGCCCTTACCCCCCTTCTGTCCTTCTGCAAGAAACGTGGTGTGTCTGCCGTTTTGGCTACAACCGGCTACTCGCCCGAGCAACTGGCTGAAATTGATGATGCCGCAAAAGTTGTTCCTATTTTCCGCTCTGCAAATATGTCACTTGGCATTAATGTTGTTATTGAGCTGATCAAAAAAGCTGCTGCTGTTTTAGATGGTTATGATATTGAAATCGTTGAACGTCACCACAATCGCAAAGTCGATGCCCCCAGCGGCACCGCACTAATGCTGGCTGATGCAGCGGCATCTGCAGTACCCTACGAAGCAGATTATATTTATGATCGGCACAACGTCCGCCAACCCCGCGCAAAACAAGAAATCGGCATTTCTGCTTTGCGCGGCGGAACTATCGTCGGAGATCATGAAGTAATATTTGCAGGCCGCGACGAAGTCATCGAACTGCATCACCATGCAGCTTCCCGCGAAATTTTTGCCAATGGTGCGGTCAAAGCATCCAAGTTCCTGCTTGGAAAAGAGCCTGGTTTATATAGCATGGCCGATTTGGTCGCAGCACAATAAGCAAAAAACCAGCGTATCCGCTCTTTAGCGGACACGCTGGTTTTTCATATATCATAAAATTTACTGCGCCAAAAACTTCTCCAAACGATCCAAGCCTTCTTTGATGTTCTCCATAGATGTAGCATAAGACCAACGGACAAAATTGGGAGCGCCAAATCCGGAACAAGGAACAACGGCAACCAAACCCTGCTCCAAAAACGCCTTTGCAAAGCTGTCGGAATCAGTGATCTCAATCTCACCAAACTTGCGGCCGATCAGCTTTTCGATGTTCATCATAACATAAAAAGCACCTTCGGGATTTAGGCAGCTGACACCTTCAATTTGATTCATGCGCTCAACGATATAATTGCGGCGCTTCTCAAACTCATCACGCATTGCAAGAATACCTTCCTGAGGACCGTTCAAAGCCTCAACAGCAGCCCACTGAGATACAGAAGAGGGCGCCGAAGTAGAATGGCTAAGGAAGTTGGACATGACCTTAGCGAGCTTTGCGTTAGAAGCAGTATATCCAATACGCCAACCGGTCATCGCATAAGACTTGGAAACTCCGTTGACCAGGATAGTAAGATCTTTGACATCATCACCTAAGCTGGCAAAGCTGGTAAATTCACGCCCGTCATAGACCAAACCATAATAGATTTCGTCTGCAATCACGTAAATCTCGTTTTTGACACAGATTTCAGCAATTGCTTCCAATTCCGCCTTGGTGTACATCATACCGGTGGGATTGGAGGGATTGTTGAGAATCATGGCCTTGGTCTTCGGCGTAACTGCTGCAGCAAACTTCTCAGCGGTCATCTTGAAGTTTTCTGCTTCGCTTGCATCAACGATAACAGGGATGCCGCCAGCCATCTTGATCAACTCATAATAGCTGACCCAAAACGGAGCAGGCAGAATGACTTCATCGCCGGGGTTGACCAAAGTCTGCAGCGCAACAAAAACACTGTGCTTTGCACCGCTTGCAACAACAATTTGAGATGCCTCATATTCCAAACCACAGTCAGTACGCAGACGATCACAAACAGCCTTGCGCAGTTCCATAATACCGGCTGCAGGAGTATAGCGAGTCTTGTTTTCTTCGATTGCCTTGTAAGCAGCTGCTTTAATATTATCCGGGGTATTGAAATCAGGTTCACCGGCGCCAAAACCGATCACATCGATTCCATCCGCCTTCATCTGCTTGAACATAGCGTCAATAGCCAGAGTGGTGGATGCCTGAATCTTTTCTGCAATATAAGAAAGTTCTTTCACTAGGATCTCCTCCTGAACATTAGTCAAAACATACACTTGACATATTATATGCTCAAACTTGCAAAAATGCAAGTGCAATCTTCTTATTTTGATTAAAAAATGAATAAGTTTTATCCAAAAAATTCATGATCAGTAAAAAACAAGCCCTCTGTTCACAAAAAACAGAGGACTTGAAGAATATATCAGATTTTTTCACAGATAAGACGGCCCATTTCCTGCGTCCCAATAGGAGTTACTCCGGGTTCAGCGATATCAGCTGTACGCCAACCTTCAGCCAACACAGAGTCAACAGCTGCTTCGATAGCATCCGCCTCTTCTGCTCGCTCAAACGAATAACGGAACATCATGGCTACAGATAGAATTGTTGCAATAGGATTTGCCTTGTCCTGACCGGCAATATCAGGCGCTGAACCATGAATAGGCTCATACAGGCCAGGAGCGGTATCGCCGATGGAAGCAGACGGAAGCAAACCAATAGAACCGGTAACCATCGATGCCTCATCAGACAAAATGTCACCAAACATGTTCTCCGTGACCATTACATCAAACTGGCCTGGGTTTCGAACGATCTGCATAGCGCAATTGTCGACCAGCATATCCTCGTACACAACATCGGAATACTCTTCAGCCAGCTTATGCATGACAGTGCGCCAAAGGCGGCTGGTTTCCAGCACATTGGCCTTATCAACGGAAGTGACCTTCTTACGACGAAGCCGAGCAAGTTCAAACGCACGGCGACCGATGCGCTCAATTTCCTTCTCGGAATAAGCCATTAAATCAGTTGCTTCGATACCGCGATCTTCAGTCTGATACTTATCGCGTTTACCAAAATAAATACCACCAGTCAACTCTCGAACCATCATCAGGTCGATACCGGCTTCCGCAGTCTCTTTGCGAAGAGGGCAAGCGCTTGCCAATGCAGGACGGAGTGCAGCCGGGCGCAGATTTGCATACAGTCCCAAATCTTTACGTATGGCGAGCAGTGCGGTTTCCGGACGCTGCTCGGCAGGTTTATCAGAGCCCCACTTAGGTCCACCAACCGCCCCCAGCAATACGGCGTCACATGCTTTACACTTTTCTGCGGTTCCGTCAGGGTAACTCTTGCCGACTGCGTCGGTAGCACAGCCGCCAAGCAAAACATCAACAAATTCGTAAGAGTGATTGAACTTCTCTCCTACCTTTTCCATGACCTTAACGGCCTCATTCACGACCTCCGGTCCAATACCATCGCCGCGAATCAACGCAATTTTATATTTCATTTTGCGAGTCCTCTTGCTTTCAAAGATTTCAGCAGACCACCACTGGAAATGATACCTTGAACAAAATCAGGAAACGCAGCTGCCTGATATGTTTTTCCGGAGGTTTCATTGGTGATTACACCTGTGTTAAAATTGACACTGACCGAGTCGCCGGGCTGAATTTCGGCAGCGGCCTCAGGGCACTCCATAATGGGCAGGCCAATATTAATTGCATTGCGATAGAAAATGCGAGCAAACGAAGCTGCAATAACGCACTTGACATTACTGGCTCGAATGGCCAGAGGGGCATGCTCTCGGGATGAGCCACAGCCAAAATTGTCACCTGCAACGATAATGTCGCCGGCTTCTACCGTAGAAGCAAACTGAGCGTCGATATCTTCCATGCAGTGAGATGCCAAAGATGCCTCGTCAGGAGCATTCAGATACCGTGCAGGGATAATGACATCGGTATCAACGTTATTACCATACTTATAAATCTTCATTGCGTTCCCCTCCTTTAAATGCAGGCAGGATCTGCGATCACACCGGCAATAGCAGATGCAGCTGCTACTGCAGGGCTGGCCAAAACAACTTCAGAAGTAACATGACCCATTCGGCCAACAAAGTTACGGTTGGTTGTAGCAATGGCGCGCTCGCCGGGAGCGAGAACACCCATGTGGCCGCCCAAGCAGGGACCGCAAGTAGGCGTGGACACTGCAGCACCGGCATCCACGAAAATTTCAACCAAGCCTTCCTTGACGCACTGGAGATAAATCTCCTGGGTAGCAGGGATCACAATGCAGCGAATACCGTCTGCGACCGTTTTTCCTTTCATGATCTCAGCCGCTTCACGCATGTCCTTGATACGACCGTTGGTGCAGGAACCAATCACAACCTGCTGGATGGGCATGCCGGCCACTTCACTGATAGTTTTGGTGTTGGAAGGTAAATGAGGCAGAGAAACCGTGGGTTCCAGCTTATCCAAATCGATAACAACTTCACTCTCGTAGACTGCATCCGGGTCAGCTTCAAATATCTCATAGGGACGATTGACACGTTCTTTCACGTAAGCCAGGCACTTTTCGTCAACCGGGAAAATACCGTTTTTAGCACCGGCTTCGATTGCCATGTTACAGATAGTGAAGCGATCATCCATCTCCAAAGCAGCAACGCCGTCGCCCACAAATTCCAGGGACTTGTAAAGCGCACCGTCAACACCGATTAAACCAATCAAATGCAGGATAATATCTTTGCCGGACACATAGGGACGCAGTTTGCCCTTTAGTTCTACCTTAATGGCAGGCGGGATCTTAAACCAAGATACACCTGTGGCCATACCGGCAGCCATATCAGTGGATCCAACGCCG
>CAZDXX010000033.1:4683-12609 GCA_964509595.1 uncultured Oscillospiraceae bacterium | reverse complement strand
CCACCATGTAGCGGCGCAGCCACATGGCGTAATAGGCGATGTTGCCGATGGACAGGGAGATGACGGGCAGTATGTAGGTGGTCAGGTTGCCCTGTTCAAAGAGCATTTTCAGACCGAAGCTCTGGGAACCGACAAACTGAATCAGAATATGATACACCGCCGAGGGCATGGCCTGAATGATGACGATGAAAACGGTACCCAGTTTGTCCCCGATTTTGAAGCGTGTGCGGGTGCTTCGTGCCATCAGAATACCCAAAGGAAGACCCAAGGCCAGAGAGATACACAGGGAGGTAATGCCCAGCTGCATGGAGATGGGAATCTTCTCGGCGATGATTTCATTGATGGACACACCGATGCGGTACTTGTTGGAGGTGCCCAGATCACCGTGGAGAATCTGCTTATAGAAGTTGAACAGCTGTACGGGCAGGGGGTCATTGAGGCCTAAGGAGTTCAGTTTGACCTGGATCTGGGTCTCATTTACCTTGTCAAAATTCTCAAAGTAACCCCCGATGGGCATCAGCCGCAGCAGGGCAAAGAGAATGGTGACAATGATGAACATGGTGATCAGGGATCGGAGTATGCGCTTGATGATATACTTTGCCATAAATATGAAAACCTCCAGGTGTCTGTGACACGAGAATTGGGGTCCCCGGAAAGCCGCACGTCTTTCGGGGGGGAAGGATGGTTGCGTTAAGAAAACTTTTCGGTGGCACGATTCGATTCATGATGCGCGCAAGAATACGGGATATGCAGATTGAGACAACGAAGCGGATGCCCTTATTTCCTCGTGGAAACGGGGGAATAGGGGTATCAGCTTCGAATGATCCTTTGGAAAAAATCGCGGTTCAAGGGAAGCCCCCGTTTGGGGGCCTCCCTTGGCACGATGATCAATGAAATTGGGCTTTATTTACTCGGCAGATCAGCCCAGGTTGGCCTTCCAGTCTGCGTAGGCAGCCTGGAACTCCTCCAGATTCATGGAGTCCTCATACAGGTGCTGATCCTTGTAGCGCAGGCTGGCCATACCGAAGGAGGAATACTGGCCTTCGAACAGGTTCAGGCGGCTCATCTGGTAGCCACGGGCGCTGGTGTGGATGGGCAGGGCGAAGCCATGCTCCAGCAGGAAGGATTCTGCCTTGGCGAAAGCTTCGTAGCGGGCATCCATGTCGGTGGTGATGGCCTTGGCGGCGTTCACCATCTCCAGGTACTCAGCGAACAGGGCCTGAGTGGTGGGATCCTGTGACTCATAGATGAAGCTGTACTTGGAAGCGCCGGTGAAGGGATCGGTCCAGGTCTCGGGGTCGGCATAGTCGGCGCCCCAGTTGCACTTCTGCAGGGCGTAACGGCCGGCGCGGCGCTCGGACAGGTAACCGGTCTCGGGGCCGGCCACGGGGATCACGTCAACGTAGTCCTGACCCAGGATGTTCTCCAGGGTCTGCTCGACCACCTGAGACTCGTTGGTCCAGCTGGTGGAGGTGGGGTTGTACAGCAGCATGATCTTCACGGGGAAGGTGGCACCGGCAGCCTTCAGCTCGGACATGGCCTTCTCCTTGTATGCCAGAGCCTCATCGGTGTTGTAGTAGTAGTCGTTGGTGTACTTGGACAGATCGCCGTAAGCGGTGAAGTCCTTGGAGGCGGCGGTGAAGCCGGCGGGGGTGATGGTGTTGCTCACAAAGCTGGCGGGATCCAGGGGATCCTGAGCGGCCAGAGCGGGCATACGGTTCAGAGCGCGGATGATGGACAGACGGAAGTTCTCGTTGTTCACGGCCTTGGTCCAGTTTTCGGGCTCATACTCGGCGTCAAACTGAGCGTTGAAGTTGAACAGATACCAGTAGGAGTAGGAGGTATCGTCGCGGGAGGGATGGATATCGTCGGAGTAGGTGGGATCGGCCATCATGGCGGTCAGCAGGTCGTTGGAGATGTCTGCATAGTCAATGTCGTTGGAGGCATACATGGTGACGGCCACGGTGGAAGCTTCAGCGTTGTAGGTCTGAACGATCTTGTCCAGGTAGACGCACTCGGGCTCCCAATAGGAGGCGTTCTTGGTCAGCACGCGCTGCTGCTGGGGCTGGAAGTCGGACAGGATGAAAGCGCCGCAGTAGAGCAGGTACTCGTTGCTGGTGCCGAACTTGTCGCCGCACTCGGTCAGGAAGGGCTCATAAGTAGGCATCATGGGACCGAAGGAGACGGTGGACAGGAAGAAAGCGCAGGGGTCATCCAGAGTGAATTCCAGAGTGTAGTCATTCACGGCCTTGACGCCGATGTCCTCGACCTTGGCCTCGGGGACTTCTTCCAGAATCTCTTCCTCGCCATCTTCGTTCACGATGACCTTCACGGGATTGCCGTTCTCATCCACGCCGTCTTTGGCGGTGGCCAGAGCCATCTGGTAGGCAGTCCACTCATAGTAGGCGTCGGCACCGGAGATGCGGCTGAGCAGGTACTGGGTGGAGGAGTCGTTGTTGGCGTCGCAGGCGTAGCGGATGGAGGTCACCCAGTCGTTGGCGGTGACGTCAGCCACTTCATTGCCGTCCTTGTCCACCCACTTGACACCCTCGCGAATCTTGAAGGTCCAGACGGTGGCATCATCGTTGGAGGACCACTCGGTGGCCAGAGCGGGCTCGATGTTGCCGTAGGAGTCGTACTCGACCAGACAGTCGATCACGTTGGCGGCGATGGTCAGCTCGTTGGTGGTACCGGTGATCAGGTAGTTCAGGGTGGTCACTTCGCCGGAGTACAGAGTGCGGTAGATGGCTTCGCCTTCTACTTCTTCTGCGCCTTGGGTGGTGCCGGGCTGTTTGTCGGTGTTGGCGGGATTTTCATCCACGTCCTTGTTGCCGCAAGCGACCAGACTCAGAGACAGGGCCAGAGCCAGCAAGAGAGCGATCAACTTCTTCATACAGGTTCCTTCTTTCATCTAAGATTATGAAGATTCAGATGTTACTCAAAATCTCCATTTTTGCAGAACCTCTTTCCAGAGATTCTAAATTTATGAAACACGCAAAATGCGCCATCATAACAAAATAAGGAGTTATTACATCCAATTGCTGCAGGGAATATTATCCACGCCGATGCCGGGATCGTCCGTCATGCGGATGGCTGCACCATCGAACACGGGACCACCGGTATAGGGATCCACAGAGCAGAGGGAGGGACCGTCCAAATCGCAAATCGTGATGCAGTCCTTGGCTGCAGCCAAGTGGGCACCGGCAGCTACGGACAGACGGGATTCCAACATACAGCCCATCATGCACTTGACACCGTAGATATCGGCTACGGAGCAGATTTGCAGAGCCTTCCAGATACCGCCGGTCTTCATCAATTTGATGTTCAACAGGTCGGCGGCGCCGGTTTGGACGATGTGAATAGCGTCCTCGGCACTGAAAACAGCCTCGTCCGCAAGGATGGGGGTCTCCACCTGATGGGTAATGGTGCGCAGGCCTTCGATATCGTGAGCAGGAACAGGCTGTTCCACCAACTCGATATCCAGATTCTTGTCCTCCATGGCGGAGATAATAGAAATGGCCTGGCGGGCAGTCCAACCCTGATTGGCATCCACGCGGATCACGGCGTCAGGGCCTACGGCGCTGCGAATGGCGGCAATGCGCTCCACGTCAGCCTTACCTTCCTTGCCGACCTTGACCTTCAGAACACGGAAGCCTTGCTTGATGGCATCCACGCTGTCAGCTACCATTTCATCAATGGGGTTGACCGAGATGGTGATGTCGGTCTCGATTTCTTTTTTTGCACCGCCCAGCAGCTTGTACAGGGGTGCGCCCCAGCGCTTACCGTACAGGTCATACAAAGCCATGTCTACAGCGGCCTTAGCAGAGGTATTTTTCAAAATGCAGGAGTGCAGCTTTTTCTGCACGCCGTCCATATCTTCCACATCCATGCCGATCAGGTTGGGGGCGATGAACTCCTTGATGGCGCAGATGATAGATCCCTTGGTGTCTCCGGTGATGACGGCAGTAGGAGGAGCCTCACCATAGCCCACCAGACCATTGTCAGTCGTGATGCGTACAACGATATCGTTGACTGTCTCCACGGTCCGAAGCGCGGTTTTAAAGGGACGGGCCAGAGGGAGCGCAATCTCACCTACGGCGATTTCTTTAATCTTCACGGGGTATCACCTGAAATCTTAAAAAATAAAAAATGCAAATAATATTCAAACCATTTTACCATAGTACATTATATTTGTAAAGAAAAAGCATGACGAAAAAATTATTTTGCAAGTTAGGGAAGTGGTGATTGCAGAATTTGGAAATGGATGATATACTCAGATAAAGTACTGTTTAAAGGACTTGGAGGGGACGGACAATGCCTAAAAGCCCAAATCAGAAAATGAAGCTTCTGGTGCTGCAGCAGTTGTTATTGACAAAAACCGACGAGGAACATACATTGACCATCCAGCAGATGATCGAGGAGTTGGAGCGCTGGGACATCAAGGCTGAGCGCAAAAGCCTGTATGATGATATGGAAGTGCTGCGTAATTTCGGCCTGGATGTGCAGAGCCGTAAAGGACGCGCCCCCGGCTGGTTTGTGGGTTCTCGTGATTTTGAATTGCCGGAGTTAAAACTGTTGGTGGACGCGGTTCAGTCCTCGAAGTTTATTACTCGCAAGAAAAGTGATGCATTGATTCGTAAGCTGGAAGGGCTGGCCAGTACCTATCAGGCCAAACAGCTGCAGCGTCAGGTTTATGTTTCCGGCCGCATCAAGACCATGAACGAGAGTATTTACTATAATGTGGATAAGCTACATACGGCTGTGGGCAGCAAGCGGGCCATTTCGTTCCAGTATTTTGATTACAACAGCCGCAAGGAGAAGGTGCTCCGGCACAAGGGAATGCGCTACGCGGTGTCTCCCTGCGGACTGGTGTGGGACAATGAGAATTATTATCTGGTGGGCTGGGATCATGGAAACAGTCAGGTGCGTCACTACCGCGTGGATAAGATGAGCGATATCTTGGTTACCGACAAGCCGTTGAGCAAGGAGGCAGCTGGTGTAGATATGGCCGGTTATGCACAGAAACACTTTGGTATGTTCAGCGGTGAGGATGCCAATGTTACCTTGCGCTGCAAGGAGGATATGGCCGGCGTAGTACTGGATCGCTTTGGACAGGAGGCCATGCTGGTGCCTGGTGAGGACGAAACATTTACCGTAACTGTTGCTGTGGTGGTGTCACCTCAGTTCTGGGGTTGGCTGTTCGGTTTGGGCGACGATGTGGAACTGATCGCCCCGCAAAAGGCGGTGGAAGAGTACCGTAATCGTCTGAATGAAGTAGCAAGCGTATATCAGAAGTGAAGAAGTGGCTCGGCATGCGTGCCGAGCCACTAAAATTTTATTCGAACATCATGTGCTCGATATAGTAGTCATTAAATCTCTTGTGGCCGGAAAGTTCGATGTACCGGCAATGCTGGGGAAGGGTATCCAAAATATCACGGGCATCCTTCGACAGAAGTACAGCTGCGGCTCCCTGACCGGCAGCGTTTCCCACGGGTATGATACGCTCCAGCATGGACTCGGGCAGCAGACCGATAGCGGCTGCGCTCTCTTTGCGGATATAGTTGCCGAAACCTCCGGCCAAATACAGATGTGCTACGTCATCTTCGTTCAGACCGGCCTCATCCAACATGGTGGCGATGCCTGCCGCAATGGCCGCTTTGGCCAGCTGCAGCTGGCGCACATCGCCTTCTGTAATATACACTTCATCGGTCAGACGGAATATCGCGCCATCATCATTTTCATCCACATAGGGCAAGGCTGTTTCCGGAGCCTCATCAGGGGGCAGAAGCCGTCCTGTTTCGTCTACAACTCCCAGTTCCAGCATGACAGCCAGTGCGTCCACCAGACCGGAACCGCAGATGCCTGTGGCCTTGCCGTTACCCAGAACATTCAGAACCAGCTTGCCGTTTGCCCATTCCACTGCACTGATAGCGCCATGAGCAGCAGACATGCCCTGTGAAATGACCGCTCCTTCAAAAGCCGGTCCGGCAGCCGCAGCGCAGCAGATAAACCCGTCCTTGGCGCTGCCCAGAGCCATCTCACCGTTGGTGCCGATGTCCAAAAACAGAATCGGCTGTTCCGATTTGTAAGCGCCGCAGGCTAACAAACCGGCAGTGATATCGCCGCCTACATATCCGGCCACGGCCGGGGCTAAATAGACCTTTGCGTGTTCCGGCAGCCCAAGTTTACCGCCCGCTTCCCACGCTCCGAACAGAGAAAGGGGAGTGAACGGAGCCGCTGCAATGGAAGACGGAGACAATCCGGCAAAAAAGTGCTCCATAACTGTGTTAGCTGCGATGGTCACGCATATCAGTTTTTCTATATCGCGGCCGGCCTTGATGCACAGCTCTTCCAGAAACCCGCGCAGCTGTCCCCGGATGGCGTTTCCGATGCGCTCCAGACCGTCTTTGTTTTCATTGGCGTACTGGATGCGGGAAATTACATCGGCGCCGAAGGTGCGTTGGTTGTTCACACCGCTTCGGGTGCCCAATAAGACACCTGTTTTCAAATCATACAGATGCACTACCACGGTGGTGGTACCGATGTCCACGGCCGCACCCACGCCCTCGACAGGCGATAAGGGGAACTCCACTGCCGCACGATTACTGACGATGACCGCCCCGGCGTTTTGTTCGGGAATGACCACGGTGCAGTCGCTTGTTACAGCGGTTCGGCATGCGAGCACTTCCCGGCCGTCTACGAGAACCAGACACTTTTTGCAGGTGCCGTTTCCACCGCAAGGGGCCTCGGGGGAGGTAATTCCTGCTGCTTGCAGGGCGGCGAGAACGGTGACGCCGATTTGGGCGTTGATGGTTTGTTCGGTTGTATTGTGGATGACAGTTAAAACGGCCATCTCATATCCTCCTGTAGGAACGGGCGGCTTGCAGAAGCCGCCTGCTTTATGCATTATTTGCTGTATTCTTGCCGAATCTGGCGTTCCGTTTCCAGCAGCCACTCCATGTTGGAAAGCCCCTGATAAGGGAATAGATAGAACTGGAATATACCCTGAGAGAAACTGTTCAAAAGTTCCCAGATAATGAAGGACAGACGGAACTTTAAGTACTGTCCGTGACGGCGGGTCAGGATAGCACGACCATAGAGCAGAGCGCCGCGCACACCCTGTTCAGGGCGACGGGCAAGCTGGTAACGCACCGGTTGGAACTGGGCCATGATGCACCAGACTGCCGCCTGGGCAATAAGTAACAGCCAAACGGCCGCATTGAAGCTGGAAATATCGGCCGGGAGCAGATACAGTACAGCCAGTGCCGGAAGACTGAATACTACAGTCAACACCACCTGTTCGAGCCATAAGAAAACCTGCAGAATAATGGCTTTCCCAGCGTGCTTCAAGTTGCTGTACCACTGAAAAACCTCACGGAAACGTTTTGGGATTCCGTGGTGAACGGCCCATAAATTGTCCAGACAGCCAATATACATAGGAGCAGAAATTGCTGTAGCCACCAGACGAACCAGCAGGAAAGTCAGAATGATGGATGGGGTAATGACCAAAGACAGGCCGATGCCGTACTCTTCCATGCGGAGGGCGGCGAACAGCCCAGCTTCGCTCAATTGGAAGCTTGTTTGAATGTTGTTGCTGGCGGTATCCCAGTAATACAGTTTGAGAGCACCGCCGCTGTTTTGCACAAACCAGTTAATTCCGTAGGTGGCGAGTACTATGATCAGACCCAAAGCAGAACAGGCCCCGAAGGCCTGTCCCATAATCTTCTTCGCCCGACTTTTTAATTCCGGGCGAGAAGGAAACGTATTGTTGCTCATGTGTCAATCCTCCATGGAGTCGGTGGGAATCAGCCAGTCGGGCATCTCTTCCACGGGAGTCGGTGTTGGCTCGGGGGAGAGTTCCGGCTCCTGAGTGGAGGTGCCGCCGCCCAGCCAATCAGGCATGGCGTTGGAATCGGAAGGAGTGGG
>CAZDXX010000033.1:610-4583 GCA_964509595.1 uncultured Oscillospiraceae bacterium | reverse complement strand
GTGTCACGCATTTTGTAATTGTTCTTGCTCTCAAGAGTACGGCTGATCAGGGTACCGTCTCCGGCGTAAACACAGCGGTAAGACTCGTTTTTATAGCCTGTGTAGCCGCTCTCGGTCTTCGGCGTACCAACGGGGATGGTGTCGTCGATTTTATAGACGGTGCCGCGGGGTGTGACCTCCAGGTCAATGTGCTCCATTTTTACATAGGTGTTGTCGGTTTTGGTACCCAAAATCTGCACAGTCAGCTTGGAGCCTTCCACGCCGACCACGATTTTGATGGGCCATTCGGTGTTGTTTTTGAACTTGAAGTCGGAACTGCCGCCATTGACCATGGCATCACTGCCGTTGGGCAGGTAACCTACGGCGTAGGTGTGCTGGTTGCGCTGTAGGATCTCCAGATTGGAATACAACGCCGCCGTGTAAATCGAGGAGGACACTTGGCACACACCGCCGCCCACACCTGGCACTGTCAGACCGTTGACATAGGTGGGGGCATCCTGAAACCCCTGTTCCTTGGTGCAAGGAGCGATCATGGACCAGTAGGAGAACTCGTCACCGGGAAGCATGATGGTCTCCGTGACCATGCTGCTGGCCAGCTGCACGTTGGACTTGCGGGCGCTGCTGCCGGATACGGTGCTCGTAGCCTCACCCAGTATGTCAGCAAACAGGGATTCCTCCATAATGGTGGTGGTGATTTCCGGCTCTGTGAATATCAGAGGGATTGCGAAGGTTTCGTTCTCCTTGGCAGCAACGTAATTGTTGCGAGCTACACCCAAATCAAAGGATACACCGGTGATATGAGGGGTGATTTCGTAAGTCTCGCTGTCCAGAGTAGAATTAACCGGTTCGATATATATTTCGCTGTACAGATTTTCAAAATCAATGGGATCAGGTTGCGTGATAGAAGCTTCCAAAGCGAGGTCGCTGTAATCCTCGGCAATCATCCTGGCCAGCAGGGTTTCTTCCACTGTTACAGTATCAATGGCCTGACCGGCATGCCCCATGGTAACCGTAATATCACTTTCGCCAACTTTGACACTGTGCTGTTCCACGGGATTGGAGAGAGTGGAATTCAGCTCGGTCAAAAGGCCGTCCATATACAACTGATCTTCGAAATACAGGATTTGTGTTTCCGGTTCGTGCTTGTCACCGTTGATCAGTGTTCCGAGCCAGACAATGCCGCGCTGAAGAAACGGTGTTGCTTCAGGTGATTTATGGCCTTCAGCGGTCAACTGAATCAAAATATCGGTGATGTTGAATGCAGGCTCGGCCTTGCCCAGCTCACAAAGGACACTTTTTCCATTGTAGGTTAGTGCTACGGTCTGGTCCTGCCATTTTTCTTCTGCCTGTTCCAACCGCACTTTAGCGTCGTCATAACCCAGTCCGCCCAGTTCGATGCCGAGAACAGAACTGTTGGGAAGTACGTGGGAACTGGCCCACACACACAGACCGACGTATACCGCTGCGATAAATACAACCGCGCATATCGCAATAACAGCAGGGGCCGCACTGCGCTTCTTGGCGGATTTAATCGTATTTGATTTGGTGTCGGCGTTTTTTTCTGCAGTGGCCTTTTTTGCCACGCGCTTTCCGCCGGTATTGGTCTTTTTTTCTGCCATAGCTTCCTCCGTTAACTGGCGCTCGCAGCCAGAGTATGTATCATATACCACATATAGTTATTATATGTTTCAAAGCAACAAAATGCAATTACAGAAAGGTTACATGCAGATAACAAAATTCGGGTGCATTCGACCCGCGTATTCGCTGTTTTTCACAACTCTTAAGATTTGAACCCTTTACAAACATAGTTTCAACGTTATAAAATAAATTATAAAGCACTCACTTTCCTCTTAGGAGGTTTCATCATGAGCACGTCTAACAACCAAAATAATAATGATTTAGCTATCTGGATCGCTATTGTAGTTCTGTTTGCTGTTGGCCTATGGCCTATTTCTCTGTTCCTTCTTGTTCGACAACTGATGGGGTCCAATAAAAAGAAGACCCATACCCGCAGTGCTTCTGATGTTCAGCGAGAGTGGCGGGAAAACGCTCAAAAAGCTGAGCAGAAAACTCACCAGGCAGCACCTGGGGCACAGTCTGCGGCAGATCGGGTCTGGAACACGGCAGAGCAGGCGGTCAGTCAGGCCGAGGCCTGGCTGGAAAAGGAATTTGGCAAAGCGGGCACCGCTCAGAAAACGACCACACAGAAGACATCTGCTAAGAAGAGTACTGCGCAGACCCGGTCGACTGCATCTAAATCATCCAGACAGAAATCTGCTAAGACCTCCAAGTTGAAACTTCCACGCGGAAAAGGATTGACTGTTGCGGGTGGTATTGTATCCGGCATCTTCGGATTTGCCTTTTTGATGCAGTTCGTAGAGGCAGCTTCGTGGGGCAGTCTGGAATATTATGTGACCGATTTGGTTGCTTTACTGGGGTTCCTGTGCCTGGGCTTGGTACTGCTGTTCTGCGGTTTGGCCAAGACCAGTAAGGGTAAGCGTTATCGCAAGTATCTGAACCTGATCGGCACCCGCCGTACGGTTTCTATTACAGCCCTGGCCAAAACCTCCGGCACGAAGCGCCGTAAAGTCATGGATGACCTGCAGGATATGCTGGACGACGGTCTGCTGCCCATGGGTTATTTGGACTTGTCCCGTGATTTGTTGGTCATCTCTGAGGAGGGGATCCCCGACGAAGCGCCGGTCATAAAAGCGGAACCTGAGCCGGAACCGGCTCAGGACGATAATGCCATTCTGGCTGAGATTCGTGCCGTCAATGACGCCATCCCTGACCCGGTCATGAGCGAGAAGATCGACCGAATTGGCGAGATCACCGGTAAAATTCTGGACTATCAGCGCCAGAACCCCGGTAAGGACAGCCAGCTAAGAAGTTTCTTGAATTACTACCTGCCTACCACCCTGAAAATTCTGCGCTCTTACGCGCAGTTGGATGCTCAAGGCGTGGAGGGCGAGAACATCACTGCCGCCAAGGTACGTATCGAGGGTATGATGGACAAAGTGGTGGAGGGCTTTGAAAACCAGCTGGATAAGCTCTTCGCCGACAGTGCCATGGACATCTCCTCCGACGTGGCCGTGCTGGAAAAAATGCTGGAAAAAGACGGACTGTCCGGAAATAGTGGAATGACCCTTGGAGGTTAAGAAAACCCCGCCTTTTGCAAGTCTGCAAAAGGCGGGGTTAGTTGTTTCTTGAGGAAATCAAACCTCCATGATTACAGGGAGAATCATGGGATTTCTCTTGGTTTTCTTGTACAGGAACCCGGACAGGTCGTTCTTAATGGCGGACTTGATGGTAGCCCAATCGGTGACATTCTGTTCCTCGCAGCGTTCCAGTGCCTCCATGGCTACGTTGCGCAAATCCTCCATCAGTCCCTCGGACTCTTTCACGTACACAAAGCCGCGGGTGATGATGTCGGGACCGGAGACCAGGCTGCTGTCCTCACCGGACAGGGAGGCCACCACCACGATCATGCCATCTTCGGCCAGATGTTTGCGGTCGCGCAGTACCACGCTGCCCACGTCACCCACACCATAGCCATCCACAAACACCTTGCCGGCTGGTACGCTGCCGTTGATTTTGGCGCTGTTGGGGGTCAACTCGATGACTTTGCCGATGTCGCTGATGATGATGTTGTTGGGGTGCATGCCCATTTCCTGCGCCAGCTTGGCGTGGGTCTTCAGGTGGCGCTGCTCACCGTGGACGGGGATGAAGAATTTGGGCTTTACCAGGGCGTGAATAATTTTCAGTTCTTCCTGGCAGGCGTGACCGGACACGTGCAGCTCGCCCAGACGCTCGTTGACCACCTCGGCATCGCGGCGGTAGAGTTCGTTGATGACGTTGCCGATGGCATTTTCGTTGCCGGGGATAGCGCTGGCAGACAGAATGATGCGGTCTCCCGCCTGAATGTCCACCTGCTTGTGGGTGTTGAAGGCCATGCGGGTCAGAGCGGACATGG
>CAZDXX010000033.1:0-600 GCA_964509595.1 uncultured Oscillospiraceae bacterium | reverse complement strand
GATGATACAGATTTTATCCGTGGGCAGGCTCTTGATGTGAGCCAGTTCCACCAGAGTGCCCTTGGGTACATCCATATAACCCAGTTCGGTGGATACCTTGATGGCATTCTCCATGCTGCGGCCGGTAATGGCTACCTTGCGGCCGTATTTGGCGGCCACGGAGATGATTTGCTGAATGCGGTCCACATTGGATGCGAAAGTGGTGACGATGATGCGCGACTCGCAGCCGCGGAACAGGGCGTCAAAGGAGGCGCCCACACAGCTTTCACTCTTGGTGTAGCCGGGGCGCTCCACGTTGGTGGAGTCGGCCAACAGGGCCAGAACACCCTCCTTGCCCAACTCGCCCAGACGGGCCAGATCGATCATGCCGCCCTGGATGGGGGTGGGGTCGATCTTGAAGTCACCGGTGTGCACCACGGTGCCCACGGGGGTCTTGATTGCAAAGGCTACGGCATCGGTGATGGAGTGGTTCACGTGGATGAATTCCACGCTGAATTTGCCCAATCGCACGATCTCGCCGGCTTCGCAGGTGACGATGTTTGCCTTGTCCTGCAGGCGGTGATCCTCCAGCTTGAGCCGCACCAGACCGGCGGTCATGCG